>CAUJJO010000028.1 GCA_963205125.1 Pseudomonadota bacterium
GTCTCGTCAACTCGCTTTCCTGCTCATCCGTCAACTCAATCGCCGGGGCAACTCGCAATTGCTCGCTCCTATGCAAACCGAAGTAGAGCATTGGAGTCAAGCAGTTCAATTAAGTTTCCTCAAGAATCAAACACTACACTAACGCGCGGGGCCGCGCGCAGCGAGCGTTCAGCCGCGGCCGCGCGACGGGCTGCCGCTGCCGCTGCGCGGGCCGCGGGAGGCGCCGTCGCGGCGCGGGGCAGCCGTGCGCTGGCCGGCGGAGGCCGCGGCGCGATCGCCTGCCGGGCGAGCCGCGGGTCGGCCGCCGCCGTGACCGCTGCCACCGCCGCCAGCACCGGGTCGGCCGCCGGAGCGGCTGCCCTCGGGCCGGCTGCCTCCTGGACGTCCACCGCCCGGCCGGCCGCCGCCGGCGTGGCGCTTGGTGCCACCCACGCCTATCGTCATGCGGCCGAGCACGATGGGCTCGGCACGCTCGCCGGCCGGGGCTTCGAAGCCGGGGATGACTTCGCGCGGGATGCGGTTGCGCGTGAGCTTCTCGATGTCGGCGAGGAAGATCTCCTCGTCCAGGCAGACCAGCGAGACGGCCTCGCCGCGCGCGCCGGCGCGGCCGGTGCGGCCGATGCGGTGCACGTAGTCCTCGGGCACGTTGGGCAGCTCGAAGTTGACGACGTGCGGCAGCTGGTCGATGTCGATGCCCCGCGCGGCGATGTCGGTGGCCACCAGCACCTGCAGCTCGCCGCTCTTGAAGTCGGCCAGCGCCTTGGTGCGCGCGCCCTGGCTCTTGTTGCCGTGGATCGCCATCGCGCTGATGTCGTGGTCGTTCAGGTATTCGGCGAGGCGGTTGGCGCCGTGCTTCATGCGCGTGAAGACGAGCACCTGGTGCCAGTCGCCCTCGCGGATGAGGTGCGCGAGCAGTTCCTTCTTGCGCTCGCGCCCGACCGGGTGCACGCGCTGCGCGATGGTGTCGGCGGTGGCGTTGCGCCGCGCGACCTCGATCAGCGCGGGCTGGTTCAACAGCCGGTCGGCGAGCGCCTTGATGTCGTCGCTGAAGGTGGCCGAGAAGAGCAGGCTCTGCTTCTTCGCCGGCAGGATGGCGAGCACCCTCTTGATGTCGTGGATGAAGCCCATGTCGAGCATGCGGTCGGCCTCGTCGAGCACGAACACCTGCACCTGCGAGAGATCCAGCGTGCCCTGGCCGTGGTGGTCGAGCAGGCGGCCGGGCGTGGCCACGAGGATGTCGACGCCGCGGCGCAGCTTGTCGATCTGCGGCTGCATGCCGACGCCGCCGAACATCACCATGCTGGTGAGCTGCAGGTGGCGGCCGTAGGTGCGCACGCTTTCCTCGACCTGCGCGGCGAGCTCGCGCGTGGGCGTGAGGATGAGCGCACGGATGGCGATGCGCCCGCGCGCGTCGCGCAGCGGCTTGGCGTCACTCAGCCGCTGCAGCAGCGGCAGCGTGAAGCCGGCGGTCTTGCCGGTGCCGGTCTGCGCGCCGGCCATCAGGTCGCCGCCGCCGAGCACGGCGGGAATGGCCTGCGCCTGGATGGGGGTGGGGGTCTCGTAACCCTGCTCGCGCACGGCGCGCAGGATCGGCTCGGACAAGCCGAGGTCCTTGAAGTTCATGAGGGGAAAGGGTCCGTGTCGGACCATCGGTCGCGGCGCGCGGTCGCCCGTGTCGGGGCGTTCCAGTCCAGGGCCGCGAGGGGTCTTCGAATGAAGCCGGATTCGGCTGCGCCCCGGCAGACTGGGCCACGGGGTGCGGCGGCGATTGTAGGTGCAAGCTCGTGCCGCGTCTGCCGTGTCGCGTCTGCCGCGTCTGCCGCGTGGCGTCTGCCGCGCGGCGCTTGGGCGGCGTGCCCGGCGAACTCTCAGCTCGCCAGGCCCTGCGCCACGGCGAAGCGCGTGAGGCTGGCGACGTCGTGCAGGTCCAGGCGGGCGATCAGCTCGGCACGGTGGTACTCGACCGTCTTCACGCTCACGCCCAGGCTGCGCGCGATCTGCTTGTTCGACTGCCCGCGCGCCAGCAGCGTGAGCACGTCGCGCTGGCGTCCGGTGAGGGCCGGCGTCGTGCGCTCCTGATCGCGCAGCGCGGCGGCAAGCGCCGGGCTCAGCCAGCGGTGGCCGGCGACGACGCTGTGCAGCGCCTGCTGCAGTTCCTCGTGCACGAAGTCCTTGCCGATGAACCCGCAGGCGCCCGCGCGCAAGGCCGCGCGCACCACCTCGGGTTGCGTGCGGCCGGAGAGCACGAGGATACGCAGCCGCGGCTGCAGGCTCAGCAGGGTGCGCGCGAGGCCAATGCCTTCGAGCTCCTGCGGCGCGGTCGTGCTGCCGGCCTGGGCCTGCGGCACGGTTGTGCTCGCGGCCCCGGCCTGCGGCGCGGGGGTGGCGCTCGGCAGGTGCAGGTCCAGCAGCACCAGGTCGGGCCGCTCGTCGAGGCAGGCCTGCACCGCGGCCTCGGGGCTTGCCGCCGTGCCCACGCACTGCCACTCGGGCATGGCTTCCAGCAGCGCCGCGACGCCGGCACGGACGAGCAGCTGATCGTCGACGATCAGCGCGCGCTTGGGGGTGGGGGGCAGGGCTTGCATGATGCCGGGGCTCGGGGCTCGGGGCTTGGTCCGGTCATCGGCCTGCGGCGCGCGAACTGAAGCCCGCGGGCGCGAATTTTTCGCGTTGCCGCGGGCGCAGCGCAGGAAGGCCGGCATGAACGCCGGCCTAAAGCGCTGGCATAGGCGTCGGCATAGGCGCCGGCAGGCGCTCAGGCCATCGGCATCGGCTGGCGGTCGTTCAGGCGGATCCAGCCGCGGCCGATGCGGTAGATCGCCCAGGCGCCCAGGACGATCATGCCCAGCACCCAGGTGCCGAAGCCGATGATCACGAGCGTCAGAGGCAGCGAGACGACGCCGACGATCACCGCCCACAGCAGCGCGTACCAGAAGGTGCGGATCTGCCAGCCGAAGTGCGACTCGAGCCAGGTGCCGCGCGCCTGGCCGCGATAGACGTAGTTCAGGATGACCGCGACGATCGACGGCCAGCCGAAGAGGAAGGAGCCGAGCACCGTCGCCGCGCCGAAGGCGCCGATCGCCAGGCCCAGCGCATGCAGGCCGTAGACGATGTGGGTGATGCGCAGCAGCGAGCCTTCGTCCCCGCTGGTGGTGATGACGGAACCGTTCAATGCGTCCTCCCGATGCCGGACCTCCCGACGCCCCCGATCTTGCACCGGCAGCGGCCGATTTCAAGCCGCCCTGCGACCGGACGGCGATTGCGCGGGTCGAGCTGCGCGGGCGGGTGACCGACGATAATGCCCGGTTCGGCGCGTTCAAGTCCGCGCCCAAGCCCTGCGGCGCCGCAACCGCCCGCGCTCCCCTCGTTTCTCGATCTTCCTTCAGGACTGCCGTCCTGCATCGCCATGGCCCAGTACGTCTTCACCATGAACCGCGTCGGCAAGATCGTGCCGCCGAAGCGGCAGATCCTCAAGGACATCAACCTGTCCTTCTTTCCCGGCGCCAAGATCGGCGTGCTGGGCCTCAACGGCTCGGGCAAGTCGACGCTGCTGAAGATCATGGCGGGCCTGGACAAGGACATCGAGGGCGAGGCGGTGCCGATGCCGGGGCTGAAGATCGGCTACCTGCCGCAGGAGCCGCAGCTCGACCCCGACCAGACCGTGCGCGAGGCCGTCGAGCAGGGCATCGGCGGCGTGCTCGCGGCCAAGAAGCGCCTCGACGAGGTCTACGCCGCCTACGCCGAGGAGGACGCCGACTTCGACGCGCTGGCCGCCGAGCAGGCCGAGCTCGAGGCGGTGATCGCCGCCGCCGGCAGCGAGAACACCGACCTGCAGCTCGAGCTCGCCGCCGACGCGCTGCGCCTGCCGCCCTGGGACGCGAAGATCGGCCTGCTCTCGGGCGGCGAGAAGCGGCGCGTGGCGCTGTGCCGGCTGCTGCTGTCCAGGCCCGACATGCTGCTGCTGGACGAGCCGACCAACCACCTGGACGCCGAGTCGGTCGAGTGGCTCGAGCACTTCCTGCAGCACTTCCCCGGCACGGTCGTCGCGATCACGCACGACCGCTACTTCCTCGACAACGCCGCCGAGTGGATCCTCGAGCTCGACCGCGGTCAGGGCATCCCCTGGAAGGGCAACTACTCCGACTGGCTGGAGCAGAAGGAGCGGCGCCTGGAGGTCGAGCAGAAGAAGGAGGACGCGCGCATCAAGGCGATGAAGGAGGAGCTGAAGTGGGTGCGCTCCAACGCCAAGGGCCGACAGACCAAGAGCAAGGCGCGCCTGGCGCGCTTCGAGGAGCTCTCGGACACCGACTACCAGCGCCGCAACGAGACCAACGAGATCTTCATTCCCGTGGCCGAGCGCCTGGGCAACGAGGTCATCGAGTTCAGGAACGTCAGCAAGGCCTACGGTGACCGGCTGCTGATCGACAAGCTCAGCTTCAAGGTGCCGCCGGGGGCGATCGTCGGCATCATCGGCCCCAACGGCGCCGGCAAGTCCACGCTCTTTCGCATGATCCAGGGCGTCGAGCAGCCCGATTCCGGCGAGGTGCTGATCGGCAAGACGGCCAAGCTCGCCTTCGTCGACCAGAGCCGCGAGAACCTCGCCAACGACAAGACGGTGTGGGAGGACGTCTCCGGCGGCCTCGACAACATCGTCGTCGGCCCCTTCGTGATGCCCAGCCGCGCCTACCTCGGGCGCTTCAACTTCAAGGGCAACGACCAGCAGAAGCTCGTCGGCAATCTCTCCGGCGGCGAGCGCGGCCGGCTGCACCTGGCCAAGACGCTGGCGCGCGGGGGCAACGTGCTGATGCTCGACGAGCCCAGCAACGACCTCGACGTCGAGACGCTGCGCGCGCTGGAGGAAGCCTTGCTCGAGTTCGCCGGCAGCGCGATGGTCATCAGCCACGACCGCTGGTTCCTCGACCGCATCTGCACGCACATTCTCGCCGCCGAGGGCGACTCGCAGTGGTTCTTCTACGCCGGCAACTACCAGGAGTACGAGGCCGACAAGATCAAGCGCCTGGGCGAAGAGGGCGCGCGGCCCAAGCGCGTGCGCTTCAAGGGCATCCACTGAGACGACCGGGGCACTCGGCATGAAGCGAACACGCGTTCCGGCCTTCCTCGCCGTGGCGGCCGCGCTGGCCGCCTCCGGCTGTGCCAACCTGCGGCCCGCGGCAGAGGCGGCCACGCCGTCCGCGGCCGCGGCCACGGCCACGGGGGCGTCGCCCGCCGCCGCGCAGGCCTCCGCTCCCGCCGCGGCGTCGCCCGGGGCGCGGCCACCGGCCGTTGCCGCGGCGCCGACGCCGCCGGGGCAGCCGCAGCCCTTCGGCGCCGTGGTCAAGGACGCGCGCCGCATCGATGGCCTCATCACCGTCTGGCAGAAGGACGACAAGTTCTGGTTCGAGCTGCGCCCCGAGGACTTCGGCAAGCCCTTCTTCTTCGGCCCCAAGATCGCGCAGGGCATCGGCGAGCGCGGCTTCTTCGGCGGCACCATGATCGGGCGCTGGGGCAGCTTCGGGCGCCAGCAGACCGTCGAGTTCCACCGCGTGCACAACCAGGTGCAACTGCTGGCGCGCAACACCTCGTTCGAGGCCGCGGCCGGCACGCCCGAGGGGCGCGCGGTGCGCGCGGGCTTCTCGGCGAGCCTGCTGGGCAGCGCCGCGGTGGCCAGCCAGCCGCACCCCGACCGCAAGAGCGTGCTGGTCGAGGCGAATCCGATGCTGCTGGGCGACCTGCTCGGCCTGGGGCTGCGCCTGCAGCGCAGCTATCGGCAGAACTTCGCGATGGACCGCGCGAACTCGGCCATCACCGCGGTGCGCGGCAAGGCCGCCGAGACGGTGTTCGAGGTGCAGGCCCATTTCGCCACGGCGGTGCTCATGCAGCCTGGGCCGACGCCGGTGCCCGTGCCGCCGGCGCTGCAGCCCAGCGAGCCGCGCTTCCTGCCCGATGCGCGCAGCCTGTTCCTCGGCCTGCACTACGCCTTTGCCGAACTGCCCGCGCAGCCGATGGCGCCGCGCCGCGCCGATCCGCGCATCGGCTACTTCACGACCAACGTCGCCGACTTCTCGAACGATCTCGCGCGCACGCCGCAGCGGCGCTTCGTCAACCGCTGGCGCCTCGAGAAGAAGGATCCTGCCGCCGAGATCTCGGAGCCGGTCAAGCCCATCACCTTCTGGCTGGACCGCAGCATTCCGCTGAAGTACCGCGGCGCCATCCTGCGCGGCGTGCTCGGCTGGAACAGCGCCTTCGAGAAGATCGGCTTTCGGAACGCCATCGTCGCGAAGATCCAGCCCGACGATGCCGACTTCGACACGCTCGATGTCGCCGCCGCCTCGCTGCGCTGGATGACCAACGCGAGCCCGAACTTCGGCGCCATCGGCCCGAGCCAGGTCGACCCGCGCAGCGGCGAGATCCTCGACGCCGACATCGGCATCGAGAGCCTGTCCTCGCGCAACCTGCGCGCGCTGCGCTCGCAGGTGCTGTCCAGTCGCGCCTCGCCGCTGGAGTGGTCGCGGCTGATGCAGTTCGGCGCCCAGGTCGAGGCCGGCCCCGACGGCGCCGCCACGATCGGCGCCTGCGACCACGCCGACTTCGCTGCCGAGCAGCTCGCCTACGCGCTCGACGTGCTCGAGGCGCGCGGCGAGATCGACCCGTCCAGCCCCGAGGCCGAGGCCTTCGTGCAGGACTACCTCACTGACGTGACGATGCACGAGGTCGGCCACACGCTGGGCCTGCGGCACAACTTCCGCAGCTCGCGCGCCTACACGATGGCGCAGATGAACGACCCCGAGTTCGTGCGCACGCACGGTCTGGCCGGCTCGGTGATGGAGTACGCGCCGCTGAACCTGGCCGCCCCGGGCGCGCGGGCGCTGCCGGCGTTCCAGAAGAACCTCGGGCCCTACGACGACTGGGCCATCGAGTACGCCTACAAGCCCATGCCGCCGGGCAGTACCGCCGAGCAGGAAGAGGCCGAGCTGCAGCGCGTGGCCGCGCGCAGCGCCGAGCCGCAACTGGCCTACGGCACCGACGAGGACAACGGCCTGGGCATCGACCCGGAGTCGCTCGTGTTCGACCTCGGCGACGACCCGGTGGCCTTTGCCGAGCAGCGCATCGTCATCGCGCGCGAATTGCTGCAGCGCCAGGCCACGCGCGATCTCGATCCCGATGCCGACTACGCGGTGCTGCGTCGCTCGGTCGTCTACGCGATCCGCGAGATGGCGCGCGCCGGCGGCGTGCTCGCGCGCCAGATCGGCGGCGTGCGCACGCTGCGCGACTTCCCCGGCAGCGGGCGCGATCCGCTGCAGCCGGTGGAGCCCGCGCTGCAGCGTGCGGCGCTGCAGGCGCTCTCGCGCCACTTCTTCGGCGCCGATGCGCTGGTGCTGCCGCCGACGCTGCAGCGGCGCCTCGCGCCCGACTACCTGGAGCGCACCGACGCCCTCTTCGGCGGCGAGACCAACCTGGCGACCGATTTCTCGCCGGCCGATCAGTTGCTCGAGCTGCAGCGCGCCCTGCTCGGCCAGCTGATGAGCGATGGCGTCGCGCAGCGCATCCTGGACGGCCAGGGCAAGGCCGAGCCGGGCCGGGCGCTGGCGCTCTCCGAGCTCTACGCCCAGTTCGCGCGCGATGTCTGGAGCGAACTCGAGGCGCGTGCCGGCGACATCCCCGCGCTGCGGCGCGACCTGCAGCGCGAGCACGCGGCGCGCCTGGCCGCGGTGCTGCTGCGCCCGAGCGCCCAGGGCCGCGCCGACCAGCGCAGCCTGCTGCGCCAGCAGGCGCACGGCCTGCTCGTGCGCATCGACACCGCGCAGCGCCGCCCCGGCCTGAGCGCCGAGGCGCGCGCGCACCTCGCCGACGTCGCCGAACTGCTGCGCCAGGGGCTGAACGCGCGGATCAATCGGCCGGCGTAGGGAGCGCAAGGGCCGGGCCGGCGCGGCGCTGCGCGCTGGACGGCCCGGCGGTCGTTTGGTGGGCTCGGCACGCTCAGTGCGCCAGCGCGAGACCCTCGTTCCAGGCGCTGCGCATCCTCGTCAGCAAGGGCGCGGGAATGCGCTCGTCGCTGCGCGCCTCTTGCAGCGTCTCCTGCATTGCCTGCGCGAGGATGTCCAGCTCGCGCGCGGGCTGACCGACGCCACAGATGCGGCGGCCGAAGTCGAGCAGCTCCTCGCGCAAGGGGTAGGCCCTGGTCGCGCGCCGGCCGGCGAAGAGCTTCAGCGCCAGGGTGCGATCCTCGAGCTCGGGGCCGCCGGGATAGCGGCTGTAGGTGTAGATGGCCGTGGTCACGACGTCGAACATCGGCGCGAGCCAGACATCCGACGCATTCCGGTAGAGCACGCCGAAATTCTTCAGGTGGGCGTCGCCGTTGCGGACCATCACCGAGAAGGCCACCTGGCGGAAGAAGCGCTGCAGATTGACGCTTGGCACTTGGAGCAGGCGCAGCAACTCGGCCACGCGTTCGTAGCTGCCCTGGTACTTGCGGTCGGCCAGCACGTCGCGCACGCGCAGGCCGGCGAGGGCAGCGATGTCCTCGAAGCCCAGGCGCTCGAGGCGCCCGTCGGCCTGCGTCACGAGGTCGAAGCGGTCCAGCACCAGCATCTGCCCGTCGTCGGACAAGTCGAAGCCCGGCACCTCGAGGCCTGCGCGCCGCGCGGCGCACAGGCAGAGGAACTCGATGGCGGTCAGCCCAGGATAGGCGGCGCTGCCCGCCTTCACGATCAGCGAGGGAATGGGCACCGTCGCGCGCTCGGGCACCATGATCTTGGGCTGGATGCCGGCGATCCCTGCGCCGGTGCTCAGGTAGGCCGCGACCAGCTCGTCGAACACCGCTGGGCTGAAGCGCGTCTTCAACAGGCTCGCTTTGCCGATGGGCGGCGGCAGGGCGGGCGCTGGTGCGTCGGGCAGCCGGTAACCCAGGCGCCCGATGCCGTTGGCGCCGATCAGCGCCAGCAGGTGCATCGGCGTCATGGCCTGCTTCGGAAAGAGCTGGCGGATGCGTAGGAACAGGTCGCCTTCGGGAAGGTTCTGGTCCATGGGCGCGAACAGATCGCCGTCCTGCCAGGTCAGGCGCTCGCGCGCGGCCATCAGCAAGGCGACGGCATCCTGATCGGCTTGCGCGCTCAGGTAGCGGAACTCGTAGATCGAGGTCTTCAGCAACTGGCCGGCACGCGCGCGCTCGCCGATCGAAACGTCGAGCGCGCGCACGCGTTCGGGCAGACCGCTAGGCCGCACGGTGGTCGTCCCCATCCTCGCCATCGCCGCCGCCGTCCGACTCGTCGTCCATGCGAAAGCGCCGCGCCACCTCTTCGGCCGTGGGCAGGCCCACGGGCTCGAGGCGCAGTGCCAGACCCAGCGCGCCCAGAACGGCCAGCAGCGAGGACACCGTGCTGTCGGCTCCCGCTTCCAGTCGATAGACCACTTCGCGCACCTTGCCGGCACGCTGCGCCAGTTCGGACTTGCTCAGCCCAAGCGCCCTGCGGCGCGCCTGAAGCTGCCCGCCCAGCTCGTCGGGGAGTCGTACGATGTCAGCCATGGCTTGCAATATTGACCGAATTCGGTCGAAATGCAAGTCATGGCTTGCACTTCAAAGCTCAACGGGAGGGGCTTAGCCGCAGTCGCGTTGTCCCTCGTCGTGCCTTCGCTCGGCATCGCCATTGCCAGGCTCCTGGGGCCTGGCTTGCATCCCTGGCCGCCGCAACGGTGCGCGTTGAATCGAAGCTTGTGGTGCGCAGCGATCGAGGGCTCAGCCGCGCCCTATCCACGCCGCGCCGCGCACGCCCGAGGCGTCGCCGTGCCGCGCGGGTGCAAGCCGGGTGCGTACCGTGTCGCGCTGGCCGCCGCTGGCGATCCAGCGGCTCCACAGCGCGGATACGCGTTCGTAGAGTTGCGCGATCCGCGAGAGGCCGCCGCCGAGCACGATGACCTCGGGGTCGAGCAGGTTGATGACGCCGGCCAGGGCCCGCGCCAGCCGCACCGCGTGGCGTTCGAGCGTGGCCTGTGCGAGGGCGTCGCCGGCCGCAGCGGCGGCTGCGATCTGCGCGGCGGTCAGCACGCCGCCGCCGTGCGCGGCGTGGTCGCGCGCAAGCGCCGGGCCGCTCAGCAGCGTCTCGATGCAGCCGGCCTTGCCGCAGTAGCAGCGCGGTGCCGGATCCTCGCCGACGACCGCCCAGGGCAGCGGGTTGTGGCCCCATTCGCCGGCGATGCCGTTGGCGCCGCGCAGCACGCGGCCGTGCACCGCGATGCCCGCGCCGACGCCGGTGCCCAGAATCGCCGCGAAGACGACTTCGGCGCCCGCCCCGGCGCCGTCCGTGGCTTCGCTCAGCGCCAGGCAGTTGGCGTCGTTGTCGATCGCAAGCGGCATCTGCAGCCGCTGCTGCAGGTCGCGCTGCAGTGGGCGGCCGTTCAGGCAGGTCGTGTTGCTGTTCTTCAGCAGGCCTTCGGGCGTGAGGCTGCCCGGGGTGCCGAGGCCCAGGGTGAAGGGCAGGGCGCTCGCCTGCCGCGCACGAGCCACCAGGCCCGCAATCGCGTCGAGGATGGCGTCGTAGCCGTCGCCCGGCGTGGGCACGCGCTCGCGCCAGTGCTCGCGGCCCTCGGTGTCGAGCAGCAGGGCCTCGATCTTCGTGCCGCCGAGGTCCATGCCCAGCGCCCGCGGCGCCGCGCGGTCGTGGGTCTGGCTCACAAGGGCCGCGTGCGTTCCTGCAGCCAGGCGAGCGCCGCGCCCTGCAGCTGCGGCGACAGGCGCTCGCGTACGCGGGCGTGGTAGGCGTCGAGCCAGGCGATGTCGTCGGCGCGCAGCAGGCTGCGCTCGATGCAGCGGGTGTCGATCGGGCAGAGGGTGAGCGTCTCGAAGTCGAGGTACTCGCCGAAGCCGCCGTCGACATCCTGCGTCGCGGCGACGTTGAGCACCAGGTTCTCGATGCGCACGCCCCACTGTCCGCTGCGGTAGAGGCCGGGCTCGATGCTCGTGATCATCCCCGGCTCCATCGCCATCTCGGGCGTGGGCACGGCGCGGCTGATGCTCTGCGGACCTTCGTGCACGTTGAGGAAGTAGCCCACGCCGTGGCCGGTGCCGTGGCCGTAGTCCAGGCCGTGCTGCCACAGCGGCGCGCGCGCGATGGCGTCCAGCATCGGCGACAGCGTGCCGCGCGGGAAGCGCGTGCGCGACAGCGCGATCGTCCCCGCGAGCACGAGCGTGTAGTCGCGCTTCATCGCCGCGCTCACCTTGCCGATCGGCCACACGCGCGTGATGTCGGTGGTGCCGCCGAGGTACTGGCCGCCGCTGTCGATGAGCAGCAGGCCGTCGCCCTCGATGCGCGAGACGGCCGCAGGCGTGGCGTGATAGTGCGGCAGCGCGCCGTTGGCGTTGAAGCCGGCGATGGTGCCGAAGCTCGTGCCGACGAAGCCGGGCCGGCGCGCGCGCGCAGCCGTCAGGTGCTCGTCGACCTTCAGCTCGTCCCAGGCCTCGCCGCGCGCCATCGACGCCTCGAAGGCGGCGTAGAACTCGCACATCGCGACGCCGTCCTCGACCATCGCCTGCCGCACCTGCGCGGCCTCGGCCTCGGTCTTGCGGCTCTTGGCCAGCGTGCTCGGGTTGATGGCCTCGACCACGCGCACCGCGGCCGGCACCGCCGCGCGCAGGCCCTGCGTGACGCGCCTGGGGTCCAGCAGCAGCACGGCGTCGGCCGGCAGCGCGGCCAGCGCCGGCGCCGCTCCGGCGTAGGGCGCCAGGCGCACGCCGTCGGCGGCGAGCGCGTCGCGCAGCGCGGCGTCGATCTTGCCCTCGCCGACGAAGAGCGTGGCGCTGCTGCCGTCCAGCAGCAGGTGGGCGAGGAAGACCGGGTTGTGGCTCACGTCGCTGCCGCGCAGGTTGGTGATCCAGGCGATGTCGTCGACGGTGGAGACGAAGTGATGCGTGGCGCCGTGTTGCGCCAGGCTCTCGCGCAGCCGGGCGAGCTTGGCAGCGCGCGGCGTCGAGGCCTGCGGCGGCCGGTGTTCGTAGACGGCTGCCGCCGGCAGCGCGGCGCGCCCGGGCCAGGCGGCGTCGACGAGATCGAGGTCGGTGCGCAGGGCAACGCCCGCGCGGTCCAGCGCGGCCTGCAGCGCCTGCGCGGCGGCCAGGCCGAGCACCTGGCCGTCGACGGCGACGCAGCCGCCTGCGGGCACCTGCGCGGCGAGCCAGTCGACATGCGCCGCGGAGTTGCCGGTGGGAATCTTCTCCAGCGCGATGCCGCTGCCGGCGAGCTCGCGCTCGGCCTGGTCCCAGTAGCGGCTGTCGGCGAAGAGCCTGGCGTCGTCTGCCGTGACGACCAGCGTGCCCATCGAGCCGGTGAAGCCCGAGAACCACTGCCGCGCCTGCCAGCGCTCGGGCAGGTATTCGGAGAGATGCGGGTCGGCCGAAGGGATCAGCAGCGCCGTGGCGCCTGCGCGCGCCATCGCCTCGCGCAGGCTTTGCAGGCGGGGACCGATCGGCGAGGTGCGGGTGTCCATGCGGGGCTCCGGTGGCGACGCGAAGCCGCGGATTCTAGATTTGGCGCCCGCAATGCGAACCCGCCATGCGAACGGGCCCGACATGCGGGCCCGTGCGGATCGCGCGTGCCGCCCGCGGTCGCGGCGCACGCCGGACGAGGCTGGCCTCAGGCCGCCATCGCCTTCACTTCGGCGAGCAGGGCGCTGGCATCCGCGCCCATGGTGTCGTCGAGCATCGGATACATCATCTGCTCCTCCTTCTGGTTGTGCGGCACCAGGATGTCGAACAGCGCCTTCGAGGCCTTCTGGTAGCCGGCCTTGTCCTTGCCGGCGACGGCCGCGTGCAACTGCTCGAGGATGGGGCGCATGTCGTCGTGCTCCATCTTCATCTGCACGCTCGGGCCGCCTTCGCTCATGCCGCTGCGCTCCTCGAACGCGGGGAAGAGCAGCTTCTCCTCCTGGTCGATGTGCAGCTGCAGGCGCTTGAGGAATTCGGCGCCTTCGCGCGCCATCGTGGCCGCATCGCCCGCCGCGGCGGCCGCGGTGGCGCGCTCGGCGATGGCGTCGATCTCGACGTGGTCGTTCTGCATGAAGTCGGAAATCACCGTCATCTCGTACCTCGCTCTCGGATGATGTTCTGCAGCGGGCGGGTGCTGCGGCCCGCCCGTGCCGTGCGCTGTGTCGCGGCCCTCAGGCTGCGGCGGGTGCCGCGTCGGGCGCGCGCTTGGAGATCGTGAACTGCGCCGTCGTCGGGGCGGCGGCAGTGCCGGTCTCGTAGCGCGGCTTCGTGGCACCCAGCGCCGACCAGCGGCGCATCGGCTTGCTGCCCGACTCGCCGCCGAGCTGGGCTGCGGTCGGCGGGATCGGCTTGCCTTCGGCGATCAGCTTCTGCGCGCGGCGCAGGCCGAGGTAGGCCGCACCGTAGGCGCCGTTGAGCTGGCCCAGGCCGTCGGGGGCGACGTTGAAGGGCGCCTTCAGCGCGGCCTCGAGCGCCTTGATCATCGCCACGTTGTGCGTCATGCCGCCGGTGAGCATGTAGCCGGGCTCGAGGCCGACGCGGCGCATGAGCTGGATCGCGCGCCCGCCCAGCGAGATCATCGCGCCCATCATGATGTCCTCGGCCGGAACGCCGTTGGCGAGGTGGTTGATGACCTCGGACTCGGCGAACACCGCGCACACGCTGCTGATCGCCTTGGGGTTGGTCGAGCGGATCGCGTAGGGGCCGATGTCCTGCGTGGTCAGGCCCAGATACCGCGCCGTCTTCTCGAGGAAGGCGCCGGTGCCGGCGGCACACTTGTCGTTCAGGCGGAAGGACTTGACGCGGCCCTCGCCGTCGACCTTGATCGCCTTGATGTCCTGGCCGCCGATGTCGAGGATGGTGCGCGTGTCTGGGAAGAGCTGCACCGCGGCCTGGGCGTGTGCCGTCAGCTCGGTGATCTGGGCGTGGCGGAAGGGTACCGAGAAGCGGCCGTAGCCGGTGGCGCCGACGTAGGTCACCTGCGCGCGCTCGACGCCCGCGTTCTTCAGCAGTTCCTCGAAGACGAGTTCGGCCGCCTGCTGCACCTTGAAGCCGGTGCGGCGTACCGCCTTGCCGGCGACGTTGCGGTCGCTGTCCAGCAGCACGGCCTTGGTGTAGGTGGAGCCGATGTCGATACCGGCAGCGTAGATCTTGCTCATGGCTTGCTCCTCAGGCGGCCACCGCGGCGGCCGCTTCGGCGGTCTGGCCGCCATTCAAGACGTAGTCGCGCGCCATCAGCGCAGCACCCAGGGCGCCGCAGAAGTGCGCGTCCGGGCTCACGTTGAGCGGCATCTCGATCTCCTGCTCGATGAGCTTGACCATCGCGATGTTGCGGCTCACGCCCCCGGTGAAGGTGACCTCGGAGTTCACGCCGACGCGCCGCGCCAGCGAGATGCAGCGCGCGGTGATCGCCTGGTGCACGCCCATCAGCACGTCCTCGGGCAGGATGCCCTTGGCGAGGTGGCTGATGATCTCGGACTCGGCGAACACCGTGCACGTCGTCGTGATACGCACCGGGTTCTGCGACTTCAGCGCCAGCGCGCCGAGTTCGCCCAGCGACAACTCGAGCGCGTAGGAGGCCGCGCCGAGAAAGCGTCCGGTGCCGGCCGCGCACTTGTCGTTCATCGTGAAGTCGGCGACCTGGCCGTCGGGCTTGACGGCGATGGCCTTGGTGTCCTGGCCGCCGATGTCGATCACCGTGCGGGTGCCGGGGAAGAGGTAGACCGCGCCGCGGGCGTGGCAGCTGATCTCCGTCACCTGCTGGTGGCCGAAGGTCACGTTGTAGCGGCCGTAGCCGGTGCTGCCGATGCGCGTGATCTGGTCCGCCGTGAGGCCGGCGTCCGCCAGCGCCTTGTCGAAGGCATCCTGGGCGATCGTGACCATGCTCGTTTCCATGTCGAGCAGCGCGCGCCCGACCATCTTGCCTTCTTCGTCGAGGATCACCGCCTTGGTTTGCGTGGACCCGACGTCGACACCGCCGAAATACTTCATGACTGGCTCTCCTCAGTGATGGTGGCGGCGTCCTTGCCGGCCGTGATTGCGGAGCCGCCGCGTTGCTTGAGCGACTCGAAGAAGGCGTCGACGCGGTTCTTGATCTGGGCGTCGGACCAGTAGCGCGGGTCGATGAGGTCGGACTCGATGTAGAGGCTCGGGACGCTCATCTTGTTGGACAGGAAGTTGCGCGTGTCGGCCATGCCCGAGGACACGAAGCGGCAGCTCTTGATGCCGTGGAAGACGATGCCGTCGACGTCGTAGTCGCGGATCTGCTGGGCCAGCCGCTCGTGCGCGACGAACTGGTTGGAGAGGCCGCGGTGGGCGGCCAGCGCGGTCACTTCGGCCAGGCTCTCGAGCGGGCGCGAGGTGTCGTAGGCCATCTCGCCGGCGTCCATGCCGCCGGCCGCGAAGGTCAGGTAGTCGGAGTAGGCGAAGACGCCGCCCCAGCTCTCGAAGAGCTCGACCAGCCGGCGCATCGAAACGTAGCAGGGCGTGCCCGAGAAGAGCAGGCGGAAGCGCTCGTTGGGCACGCGGCCCTCGCCGCGCGCGACCTTGGCGCGCAGCGACTCCTCGAGGCGGCGCATGTACTCCACGCCCTCCTCGGTGCCGCGGTAGACGTTCATGATGCCGATGTAGGTCAGGCCGTCGAGCATCGCGTTGTAGGGCGCGGGCGAGACGCGGTTGAGCGCCATCACGTTGTTCCAGTGCTTGACCATGCGGTTGACGCGGTCCTGCACCTCGGCCAGACGATCGATGTCGAAGCGCTTGCCGGTGATCTTCTCGCAGCGGTCGATCAGGTCGCGGAACTGCGACTCGACCCACTGCGCGTCGGCGATGTGCTGCGCATCACCCGGGCGCACCTTCCAGTTGCCCGCGCGCTGGCCCGGCAGGTCCAGCGAGAAGGTCGGCGTGTTGAGCATGCGCTCCCAGATCTCGCCCCACTTGATGAAGGTCGCGCACATGTTGGACATGATGGCGATGTCGGCCTTGGGGATCAGGCCCGCGGGGTGCTTCTGCTCGCGCAGGATCAGGCCGACGTCGGCCTTCACGTAGGAGCAGACGTCGGGCGAGTAGCCGTAGTCCTCGGAGTCGCGCAGGTAGTCCTCCGACACCTTGCGCACGCCGGTCTGCAGCGCGTTGATCTCGGGGAAGACGAGGTTGAAGTCGAAGCAGCGCAGGATCTCGATGGCGTTGCCCATCACGAAGACGTTGGCGACCTTCTCGCCGCGCTCGCGGCCGGTCTCCAGCTCGGAGTACCACTTCTTGAAGAGCTTCTGCCCTTCCAGGTGGCCGTTGAACTCGTCGGCGGGCGCCGGGGTGTTCTGAGTCGTCATTTGCGGTCTCCTGTCAGCTCAGGCATTGGTGAACAGCAGCGATTCGGCGAAGGTCTCGAGCTGCATCGCCATCTGCTCGAAGGAATTCATCTTCTCCTCGAACTCGAGCACGAGGTGCGGCACGTGCACGTGGTCGAGGTGCTTGGACCAGGCGACCTGCTCGTCCAGGCCCGGCTCGCAGAACTTGGCCGCGGTGACGATCACCGCCTCGGCCTTGGACTTCTCGACCATGTCCATCAGGTACTGCTCCTTGGACTTGCGCTCGTCGTGCTGCACGGGGCTGGCGTCCGAGCGCTCGATGAAGCTCTCGGCCAGCGCCCAGACCGGGTCGCCGGTCTCGGGCACGTCGTCGATGATCCAGCGCAGGCCCACCAGCAGGTCGTCGTCGACGACGTAGCAGTTGTCGTCGATGGCCTCCAGCATCTCGAGCGGCGGCTGCTCGCAGAAGCCGCCGACGAAGACCACGCGCGGCTTGTCCTGGGGGCTGGCCTTGCGCGCCTTGATGCCCTCGAGCGCCAGCGTCATCAGCTTGTTGTGCTCCTCGCAGGAGATGCGGGTGCGCGCGCGCAGCAGCAGGTAGGACTCGGTGCAGCTGAGCTTCCAGGGCTCGTCGCGGCGGATGCGGTACATCTCGCGCAGCAGGCGGCGGTTCTCGTTGTAGACGCGGATGCTGGCCAGCAGGCGCTCGTCGTCCGACTTCACGCCGGCCTGCTTCTCCATGTCGGCGCGCAGGCGCTGGAATTCGGCGGCGACGTAGCGCGCGGCCCCCGGCGAGTTGGGGTTCTGCGGCGTGTAGAGGATCTGCCCGAGCTGGTCGGGGAAGTTGCGCGCCCAGATGCCGGCGAGGTGCTTGGCGGCGTCGCAGATCGGATGCGTAACGAAGCCCTTGAGCGTGCCGAGCGAGCCGTTGAGGCCCATCTCGGTGGTCGAGCGGCAGATCGAGCAGATGAACGAGCCCATGTGGGCGTCGGCGTGCTTGAGCTCGAGCTTGTTGCCGCCGCCCAGGATGTTCATGGGCAGCAGCCCCACCGAGTGCGCGAGCTCCTCGGGGAAGTAGACGGGGAAGTGCCCGATCGTGCCGACGAAGCCTTCGGGCAACTGGTCGTCGGAGGGCACGGGCGCCTGCCGCAACGAGTTGCAGTACTCGAAGATTTCGTCGAGGTCGCCGCTGAGCACGGGGGGGGATGCGGTGGTCATGAGCTTCTCCTGCCGAGGTGTATGCGTATTATGGTACTGGAATACCGATTTAGAAGAGATCAACACGCAAGATCGTGCGTCTTTGCGTTTGCGCAAACAGGAACTGAATTGCACATAGGGTTAACCCTCGAATCGCACGGATCGGCGAGCCTGCCGCGGCGCCAGGCCGCTTTTCCGCACCCACGTCACGGTCTTGCAGGGCCAGCCCGCGCGAGGCGCCTGCCGCCACCCGCCGCGCCGACCGATGATCGACCCGCGCGGCCTCGGGCGCAAGCGCCCGACCCTGCCTAGAGCAGCCGCGGGTCGAAGACGAAGGGATGGCGCTCGATGGCCAGGTCGATGGCCGGGAAGCTGGGGTGCAAGGGGTTGAGCAGGAGCAGCTGGTCGCCCGGTTCCACGTACGACGGCACCCACAGGCCGAGCGCCGTGGCGGCGGCGAGCCAGGCATCGCCGATGCGCTGCGTGATGGCGTCGTGGGCGCGCCAGTTCGCGGGCAGCCCGAGGCTCGCGGCCTCCTGTACCGGGGCGCCCTTGGGCAAGACCAGCCGCATCAGCGCCTGGTCCTTCGGCTGGGCGCCGTTGGCGTGGACGCGCTTCTCCAGCTGGCAGAGGGCGCGGCTGTCGCCGCAGTAGACCACCTGCCGCGGACCCTGCGTATGCCAGCGCCCGTTGCCGAGCGTGGAGCCGAAGCCCAGCGACTGCAGCAGGTCGGCCATCGGCGGCACGCGCTGCGGGCAGTAGCCGATACGCCAGACGGTGATCAAACCGCGCCGCCGTACTTCAGGGCGACCAGGATGTCCTTCGCGCGCTGCGCACCAAAAGCCGATTTCGCGCACGCCAGCGGCGTCTGGCCGTCGAGCATCGGATGCGCGCGTCGCAACCATTCGGCAGCCTCGTCGGCGGAGGCGAAGGTCTCCTGCGCCAAGCGGTCCAGCTCGAGCAGGCGCAGCATGCTCTCCGCGGCGTGTGTCGGCAGCGGTTCGTCGCGCGCGACCTTGCGCTGCGCCGTCACGCGATCCAGGTCCAGGGCTTCGGCCAGTGCGCCCTTGCCCAGGCCGAAGTAGCGCCCGAGCGGCTCCAGCGAGCGGCTGGGCACGCCGCGCCGGATCAGCCGATGCGCCATGGCCGGGGAAAGTGGCATCGCCTCGCGACCCGAAGCCCGCTGCGAGCTCGTGCGGCGGGGCTGGGCGTCCTGCGCGGGCGCGTCGTCCGCGGGAACATCCAGGATCTGGCGCAAGGACGCAAGGGCACTGGCGCGCGCGCTGGTGGTCATCGCAGTCTCCTGAAGCTGGCGCAATTGCAACGTGCAATTGCAACATGCTTGGCGTGCATTTGCAACGGCTTCGCGCACGGCCCGACCCGCGCTGCGCGCCCGGGCCTCGCCGCGTCTACGCCGCCGGCAGCGTGCGCACCGCAACGCCCATGTCGCGCCAGCGCTCGGCGTGGCAGGTGAAGAGCAGCACCTGGTGGCGCGCTGCGGCGTCGTAGAGCGCGCGCTTCATGCGCGCAAGGCGCTCGGCGTCGCTGTGCACCAGCGCGTCGTCGAGGATGACGAGCGTCGGCCGGCCGGCCTGCTGCAGCAGGTCGGCGTAGGCCAGGCGGGTGAGGATGCCGAGCTGCTCGCGGACGCCGAAGCTCAGTTCGGCAAACGGTGCCGAGGCGGTCGTGGCCGCGGGCGCCGCCGTGGCTGCCACTGTTCCCGCCAGCGTCCCCGCCAGCGTTCCTGCCGACGCGGGGTCGGCAGCCGCGGCAGTCGTCGTCGCTGGCGCGCCCGGTCGGGCGAGCGAGCCGGGCTGCAGTTGCTCGTCGATGTCCAGCCGGCTGCCGGGGAAGAGCAGGGCGAGGTAGTGGTCGAGGTGGCGCTGCAGCGGCGCGCGCAGCCGCTGCGTCAGCGCCAGACGGTGGGCCTGCAGCGTCTGCTCGAGCAGCACGAGCGCGTCGGCGCGGCGCTGCAGTTCCTCGTGGCGACGCAGCGCGCCGGCCTGTTCGCGCAAGGCCAGCGCCAGCGCCTCGTCGACGCCTTGCGCGCCGGCCGCGGCGAGCGTCGCCTCCAGTTGCACCAGGCGCAGCTTGCGCTCGCGCTGCGTGCGCTGCAGCTCTTCCACGCTGCGGCGCAGGCGTTGCACGTCCTGCGCCAGGATGTCGGGGCGCGCGGCGGCGATCTGCGCGTCCAGCGCCTGGAGCTGGCGCTGCTTGACGGCGAGCTCGGCCTGCGCGTCGACGAGGCGCTGCTCGGCCTGCGCGTGCTGCGCGCGCAGCCCGGCGTCGGCGCGCAGCGCGGCCAGCGCCTCGTGCTCGCGCTGCGCCGCCGCGGCGGCGGCTTGCGCGGCGGCGGCGTGCTGGCGCCCCGCATCGAGTGCCTGCGCCGCCGCCTGGCGCAGGCGCTCCGCGTCCTCGGCCGCCGCCAGCGCGGCGGCAAGCGTCGGGACCGGTGCCGGTGTCGACGCATGGCGCGGCGCCGGCTCGGGCCGGGTGCCGGGCAACTGCGCGAGGGCGGACTGCACCTGCGCGTGCTCGGCGCCGAGGCGATCGGCCTCGCTCTGCAGGGCCGCGATGCCGCCGGGTGCCAGCACCTGCAGCGCCTTGGCGGACGCCTCGGCCTGCGCGAGCAGGGCAAGCCTCGCCTGCTCGCGTGCGTCGGCTTCGGCGCGGCTGGGTAGACCCAGGCGCTGCAGCAGGTCGCGGTGCTCGGCCTGCAGGCGCGCCTGTTCGGCGCTGCGTTCGGCGAGGTCGGGGCCGCCGGGCGCGAGCATGAAGCGGCCCACGCCGGCGATCGCCAGCTCCGCGGGCGCGGTGAGCAGTTGCTGGCCCTCGCCCTGCAGGCTCTGCCCATCCAGCGTGACGGCCGCCGCGGCTTGCAGCGTGTAGGCGACGCGCGTGGCCAGGCCCGCGAGCTGCAGGGCAAGCGCCTGCAGCCGCTCGTCCTGCTGGCGCAGCGTCTGCAGCACCTTGGGCGGCAGCGCGAGCGCCTGCGCCTGGCGCCTGTGCTCGGCCTCGCGCCCGGCTTCGGCGCGGGCGCGCTGCAGCAGCTCGGCCGTCGCGCGGGCGTGCGCGCCGCTGCTCTCGAGCTGGCGCTGCAACTGCGCACGTGTTTCCTCCTCGCGCGCCTGCGCCAGCGCCTGGCCGGCCCGGGACGACTCGGCCTGCGCCTGCTCGAGCGCGCGCGCCGCGGCGTCCTGCGCGCGCAGCGCGGGTTCGAGCGCGGCCTGGGCTTGCGCGAGCGTGGCGCTGCGCCGGGCGAGCTCGGCCTGCTGGCGGGCGTCGGCCTCGAGCTGCCTGCGCAGCAGGGCCAGCAGTTCCTCGCTGCGCTGGATCTCGGCGGCCTGCGCGCTGCGCTGCGCGTTCAGCGCCTGCGCTTGCGCCAGCGCCTGCTCGGCCTGCGCGAGCTGGGCCTGCAGCGGCTCCCAGGGGCGCGCCAGCTCGTCCGCCGCGTGCCGCGCGCGCACGTCGCCGAGCTGGTCGACCTGCTCGCGGTCGCTGCGCGCCGCGGCGTCCAGCGCCTGCACCTGTGCGCGGGCCTGGGCGAGGCTGCCCTCGGCCTCCTGCAGCGCGCCGCGGGACTTGCCGGTGGCCGTGCGCAGCTCGCCGCGCAAGGCCTGCACGCGCGCCAGCAGCGCGTCGCCGCCGCTGGCAGCGACGGCGCCGAGCTGCTCGTCGAGTGCGCGCTGCAGGTGGGCGGCGGCATGGCGCACCGGCTCCTGCAGCTCCTGGGCTGCGCCCTGCTCGATCCACAGCAGGCCGGGGATGCCGCCGTGCTCGGGCCGGCTGGCGCCGCGGCCGGCAAAGCCAAAGCCCAGCAGCGCGGCCAGGTGTTCCTCGGCCTCCTCGCCTTCGAGCCGCCGCGCGCCGATCTGCAGCTCGCAGCGCCCCTTGCGCAGGAAGACCTTGCGCAGGCGGTACGCCGTGTCGCCGATGCGGAAGTCGAGCTCGACCGTCGGCGAGGCGGCGCTGTCGCCCCAGGGCCGCAGGTCCTCGACCGCGGTGCTGCGAAAGCGTTCGAAGAAGGCGGCGCGGATGGCGCGCACCAGCGTGCTCTTGCCGGCCTCGTTGGCGCCCGCGAAGAGGTTGAGCCCGGGCTGCAGGTCGGCCAGCTCCAAGGGCTTGCGGAACTGGCGCAGTTCGGCGACGCAGAGGCGGGTGAGCTTCATGCGCCGGCCCCCTGGGCCAGCGGCTGGACCGACTGCGTCCGGCTCGGCGGCAGCTCGCGCTGCTCGGCCAGCAGCGAGGCGAGGATCGCCAGCGCATCCTGCGCCGTGCGCGCCTTGGCGGGCGGCGCCTCGCGCAGCTCGGCGAGCACCGCGCCGAGGTAGCCGTCGGCCTGCAGCGCGGCGATGTCCTCGTCGGTGGGCGCAAGGCGAAGCTGCGTCTCGTCGACGAGCAGCGCGCGCAGCCGCGCCTCGGCGTCCTGCCTTGCGCGCAGCAGCCGTTGGTGGCCGGCCAGATCGACGCTGCCCGAGAGCACGAGCGAGAGCACCTCGTCGCCGCCGCAGGCAGCGAGCAGGGCGATGGCGGCGTCGACGTCGCTCCCCACCGCAAGCGGCAAGGCGAGTTCGCGCCAGCGGTGGCGCGCGATCGCCTCGGGCTCGACCTGCGGCAACTCGCCGGCCTCGCCCAGGCGCACCCACAGCATCCGGCCGGGCGCGTTGTCCTTGAAGCGGTCGGGCTCGGGCGTGCCGGCGTACCAGGTGCGCGCGTCGATGGCCTTGGCGCCGTGCCAGTCGCCCAGCGCCAGATAGTCCAGGCGTGCGCGCGCGGCGCGGTCGGGGGCGATGGGGTTGGGTGCGTCGATGCTCTCGGCCAGCAGGCCTTGCACGGCGCCGTGCGCAAGCCCGACGCGCCGCCAGCCCGCAGGCGTCCTTGCCCCGTCGAACCAGGCGGTGGTGTCGTCGAAGGTGTGCCGCTGCGTGAGCGGCGCGGCCAGCACCGCCAGCCGCAGCGCCGGCAGCTCGACGACGCCGGGCTGCAGCGCGAGCTGCAGGTTCGGTGGCAGCAGATCCTGCCGCCGCGCGTCGGCCCACACGCCTTCGGCGAGGGCTGCGTCGTGGTTGCCGGGGATCATCACCCAGGGCCCCGGGAAGGGCGCGAGCGCGTTGAAGAGGCGACGCAGCGTGCGCGGCGAGATCGCCTGCGCGTCGAAGACGTCGCCGGCCACCAGCACGGCGTCGGCGCCGCGCTCGGCGGCGCGCTGAGCCAGCCGCTCGACGGTGGCGATGCGCGCTTCGGCAAGTGCTGCCGCGTCTTCGGCCGCAAAGCGCGCGTCGGTGCGGCCGATCTGCCAGTCGGCGGTGTGCAACAACAGGGTCATCGGGTTCCGTCCTGGGTTTCGGGAGCGTCGGGAACGGCCGCGCGGGATGCGCTTGCCTCGCGCAGGCGGGTGAGCAGGCCCGAGTGTCGCCGCGTCGGCGTGGCGATCGCAGCCCTCAGCAGCTCGGCGCTGCCGGCGATCGCCACCTGCCGGCGCGCGCGCGTCACCGCGGTGTAGAGCAGCTCGCGCGTGAGCACAGGGCTTGCGGCCCTGGGCAGCAGCAGGTGCACGGCGTCGAACTCCGAGCCCTGCGCCTTGTGCACGGTCATCGCCCAGGCGCTCTGGTGCGCGGGCAGGCGCTGCACCGGCACGCGGCGCAGCGTGCCGTCGGCCTGCCCGAAGGCGACGACGAGCTCGGCCTGGCCGTCGCCGGGCAGGGTGATACCGATGTCGCCATTGAAGAGCTGCAGCAGCGGCTCGTTCTTCAGCACCATCACCGGGCGCCCGACGTAGAAGGCGCTGCCGAGCGCGCCGACATGGCGCGCCAGCATGGGCGCCAGCACGCGCCGCGCGTGTGCGTCCAGCGCGGCGTTCACCACCGCCATGCTGCGCGCGCCTTCGCGATGCGCGCAGAGGATGCGAAAGCGCGCGAAGGCCTCGGCCAGCGCCGCAGCGTCCGGCGGGGTTTGCGCTGGCGCGGCCAGCAGCGCCTGCAGGTAGGCGGCGTAGCCCTGCTGCCAGGCCTCGCGCACGGCGGCACAGGCCGGGTTGGCGGCTTCGTCCCACCATCGCAGTTCGCCGCCCTCGGCCGCGCGCAGCGTCGCCAGCGCCTCCTGCGCCTGGCCGTTCCTGATCTGCGCGGCCAGGCGGCCGATCGGCGCGTCGGCGGCGAAGCGGTAGTTGCGCTCGAACCAGATCACGCTGTCGGGCAGCACACCTTGACTGCGCGGCGCAGGTGGGCGCAGGCGCCCCGGCGGCAGCGCGCAGGCGGCTTCCAGTGCGGCGCGGCAGGCCTCACTCAGGCTCGGGTCGAGCGCGAGCTCGGCGAACACCGCGCCCGACTCGACGGCGGCGAGCTGGTGCTGGTCGCCCAGCAGCACGATGCGCGCCGACGCCGGCACCGCTTCCAGCAGTTGCGTGGCCAGCGCGAGGTCGAGCATCGAGGCCTCGTCGACGACGACGAGGTCCAGCGGCAGCGGCCGCCCCGCGTGGTGCACGAAGCCCTGCGGCGTCACGCCGAGCAGCCGGTGCACGGTGCTCGCCGTCCGCGGCAGGCGCTCGCGAAAGCCCGCGGGCAGGGTGGCCGCGCGCGCGTTCACCGCCTCGGCCAGGCGCGCCGCCGCCTTGCCGGTGGGCGCGGCCAGCGCGATGCGCGCCTGCGGCGCCTGCGCAAGCAGGCAGGCGAGCAGCTTGACGACGGTCGTCGTCTTGCCCGTTCCCGGACCGCCGCTGATGACCAGCAGCCGCTGGCGCAGCGCGAGCGCCGTCGCCACCTGCTGCCAGTCGGGCGCGGCGTCGGCATCGGCTCTCGCGTCGAAGAGCGCGCGAAGCTGCGCCGCGACCTCGCCCGAGAGCGGCTGCGGATCGAAGCGCGCCGCGCGCACGAGGCGCTGCGCCAGGCGCCGTTCGAGGTCGAAGTCGCGGTGCAGGTAGACGCGGCCCTCGTCGTCGACGATGAGCGGGCAGGCGCCGGGCGCTTGCGGCGAACCGACGACGCCCGAGGCGCGCAGCCGTTGCAGCGCCTGCGGCAGCGCGTCCTCGCCGCCGGGCAAGGCCTGCGCGAGCGGCACGCAGACGTGGCCGGCGCGGGTGGCGCGCGCAAGCGCGAGGCCGAGCGCGGCGATCTGCCCGGCAAGCGCCGCGTCGGCGCCGAGTGCCGCCGCCCAGCGCTGCAGCTGCGCGGCCAGGCCCTGCGCGAGCGCGTCCTCGTCCGTCGCCGGCTTCATGGCAGCGCCTTTCCGTCGAACAGCGCCGAGAGCTCGGCGAGCAGCGCCGCGCCGGGCTGCAGGCGGTAGACGCCGCAGGGCGCGCCGCCGCGGCTCGTCCAGTGCGGGCGCAGGCCGCGCACGAAGAGGAGCATGGCGCCGCCGAAGTGGCGCGCGGCGTCGTAGCCCGGCAGCCGCCGCTGCAGGTGGCGGTGCAGCGCCACCGCGTAGAAGAGCGCCTGCAGGCCGTAGCCATGGCCGTGCACGGCGTCCTCGAGCGCCGCCCCGGCGTAGTCGGCCGGGCGCTGGCCGAGGTGGTTGGACTTCCAGTCGACGATGAACCAGCGCCCGTCGTGCTCGAAGGCGAGGTCGACGAAGCCGCGCAGAAAGCCCGACAGCGGCGTGAACGCCGGCAGCGGCAGCGCCAGGCCGTGGCGAGCCAGCGTGGCGGCGAGTGCGCTCGCCGTGAGCCGCTGCAGCGGCAGCATGAACTCCCACTCGACCAGCCGCCGCCTGCGCGACACGTCGGCCAGGCGCAGGCCCTGCGATGGCGAAGTCGGTGGCGAAGTCGGTGGCGAAATCGGCGGCGGGATCGGCAGCGGCGTCCGCAGCACGTCGGGCAGCAGGCGCAGGAGCTGGCGCGCGTGGCGGGCGGGGTCCTCGCCTTCGGCCTGCGGCTGCGGATGCCGGCGCAGCGCCTGCTCGACGGCGGCCGGCCAGGTCGATGGATCGCCGAAGTCGATGCGCTCGAAGAGCGCGTGCATGCACTCGCCGGCCTCGGGGCCGCGCGGGAAGGCGAGGATGTCGTCGGCGTCGAATGCATGGCCTGCGTCGCCTGCGTCGCCCGCGTCACCTTCTTCCGCGCCCGTGATCGCCTCTTCCTCCTCCTCCTGCGGCAGCAGGTCGTCGTGGTCGCGCGCGGCGGCCTCGTGGCGCAGGCCGCGCGCAAGGCTGCTGAAGCTGGCAAGCAGCCAGCTCGGCGCGCGCGGTGGCGGGGCGGGCAGGGCGGCGAGCGTCTCGGGCGCCGCTTGTTGCGGCGGCAAGGGCGCTTGCGGCGGCAGTGGCAGCGCCTGCAGGGCGACGAACTCGGCGTGCTGCTGCGCGAAGGCGGCCCAGGCGGCGTCGATGCCTTCGGGCGTGAGGACGCGCGGCGCTGCCGCGGGGCGCGCGTCCTCGGCTCCGGGCGTGGCGAGCAGGCCGTTGAGCGCCGCAGCTCCCGCCTCCTTGGTCGAGCGTGCGCTCTTGTACGGGCCGACGACGAGGCAACAGCGGTGCACCGCGCGCGTGAGCGCGACGTAGATCAGGCGCACGCGCTCGGCAACGCGCTCCTGGCGCAACTGCTCCTGCACTTGCGGAGTTGCCGCGCCGGGGCGGAAGTCGGTCACCGCGCGGCCGTCCTCGTCGTGGTACTCGACGCCGGCGCAGAGCGCGTCCTTGCGCCCGAGGCCGCCGTCCCACAGGAAGGGGCAGAAGACGAGCGGGTACTCGAGGCCCTTGCTCTTGTGGATGGTGACGATGGCGACGAGCTCGCGGTCGGATTCGAGCCGCAGTTGCGCCGCCTCGCCGCCGCCGCCGCTGCGCCGCTGCTGCAGCCAGCGCAGCAGCGCCTCGGGCGCGGCGTGCTGCGCCGCCGCCTCGTGCAGCCGCTCGGCCAGGTGCAGCAGGTTGGTCAGCCGGCGCTCGCCGTCCTCGCGCTGCAGCAGGCGCGGCGCCACGCCTTCCTGCTGCAGCCAGCGCCGCAGCATCGGGCCCACGCCGTGCGCCAGCCAGGCCTCGCGGTAGGCGGCAAAGCGGCTCACGTGGCCGAGCAGCGCCGCCTCGTCGTGCGCGAGCGCCTCGATGGCGGCGGCGTCCAGGCCCATCAGCTCGGTGCAGAGCGCCGCGCGCAGGAGGCCTTCGTGCCGCGGCGCGAGCACGGCGGCGAGCACGCGCTCGAGCTCCTCGGCGTCGACGCTGTGGTGCACGTCGGCCTGCGAGAGCTCGACGCAGCCCACGCCCTGCGCGGCCAGCGCCCGGCGCATGCGCGCGCCCTCGGCGTGCGTGCGCACGAGCACCGCGAGGTCGCCGGCCGCAAGCGCCCGCCCGTCCAGGCTCAGCGCGCCGGCACGCGCAGCAGCCAGCAGCCGCGCGATCTCGCCGGCCACCGCCTGCGCGGAGAGCACGCGCGCGGCGTCCTTGGGCAGGGGCTGGCCCGTCGCGTCGCGCGGCAGCGACCAAAGCTGCAGCGGGGCATGCGTTGCACCGGGTGTACTGCGGTCGTTGAAGACCGGCCGCGGTTTGGCGCCCGCCTGCACCGGCAGATAGGCAAGACCCGGCAGCACGAAGCCGTCCTCGCGCGCGCCGAAGAGCGCATTCAGGCCCGCGAGCAGCTCCGGCGTCGAGCGCTGGTTCTCGGTCAGCGAGCGCAGCGCCTGCGCCCGCGAGCGCGCCTGCAGGTAGGTGTGCAGGTCGGCGTGGCGGAAGCTGTAGATCGCCTGCTTGGGGTCGCCGAGCAGGAAGAGCGGCGCGCCGGCCGCGCCGTGCAAGGCGTCGAAGATCGCCCACTGCAGCGGGTCGGTGTCCTGGAATTCGTCGATCAGCGCCACCGGCCAGCGCGCGCGCAGCGTCGCGGCGAGCTGGCTGCCGCCGGGCGCGGCCAGGCACGCGTGCAGGTCGTGCAGCAGGTCGTCGAAGGACATCAGGCGCTGCTGGCGCGAAAGCGCGCGCAGCGCGCCCGGCCCCTCCTCGAGCAGCGGGCGCAGCAGCGCCAGGCGCTGCGCGTCCAGCGCCTGGGCCTGCTCGCGCTGCAGCGCGAGCAGCGCGTCGGCGGCGGCGAAGAAGGGGTGCGCCGGGGTGGCGGCCTGGCCCTTGCGGGGCTGCAGGCGTGCGCTCGTCAGCAGCTCGAGCTTGGGCAGGCCGAAGTCGGCGTGGGCGACCTCGCCTGCGGCAAGCAGCTCGCTCCAGCTCTGCCCGGCAAGCGTCGGCGAGCCCGCGCGGTAGACGTTGCCGTTCAGGCGCGGGCGCGCCGCCTCGACGAGGTCGACGATGCGCTCGCCCTCGGCGGCCCACATCGCCTGCAGTTCGGCAAAGCGCGCCTGCAGCGCCGCCGCGTCCGGGGCCGGCGGCAGCGCCTCGGGCCAGAGCAGGCGCGACAGCGGGCGCGCGACGCGGCGCTGCAGCAGCTGCGCCCAGCGCTCGGGCGTGTCCTTGCACCGCAGCAGGTGCGCGGCCAGGGCCTCGGGCAGCGCCTGCGCGCCGGTGCCGGCGATGCGGCGGCGCCAGTCGTCGTTCGTCACCTGCTGCAGCCGCTCGCCATCCTCGGCGCCGAGCTCGCGGTGCATGGGCAGCCCGGCGGCGAAGGGCGCTTCGGCCAGCGCCCGCTGGCAGAAGCCGTGGATGGTGAAGATCGAGGCCTCGTCGAAGGTCTGCAGCGCAAGCTGCAGGCGCTGCCGCATCGTCGCGTCGGCAAGGCCACGCGCGCGCAGCGCGGCGAGCAAGGCCTGCACGAAGGGATCGGGCGCCGCCGCGCCGTCGTGGGCCTCGTGCCCAAGCGCCGCGAGCACGTCGGCCAGGCGCGCGCGCACGCGCTCGCGCAGCTCGGCGGTCGCCGCCTTGGTGAAGGTGACGACGAGGATCTGCGGCAGCGGCAGGTCCTTCTCGAGCAGCAGGCGCAGCACCAGCGCGCACAGGTTCCAGGTCTTGCCGGTGCCGGCCGAGGCCTCGATGAGCATGGTGCCTTCGAGCGCGTCGCCGAAGACGTCCAGCGGCTTGGGCTTCATGCGCTGGCCTCGCTGTCGATGTGCGCGAGGAGCGGATCGAAGACCGCCTGGGCGAGTTCCTCGAAGGCCTCGTCCAGCGGCTCGGCGCAACCGCGCAGCGCCAGCCGGTAGGCGGCGTCGCGGCCTTCGGCAGGGTCCTCGGGCCGGCTCGGCGCCCAGGCGCGGCGCGTGCGATAGGGGCTGCCCTCGCTCTCGACGTAGGTCCACGAGGTGCGCGGGTAGAAGTGCAGCGGCTCGGCCAGGCCTTGCCGGTAGAGGCGCAGCAAGGCCTCGAGCTGCGCGCGCGCGTCGTCCACCGGCTTCAGCACGAGGCTCTGGTCGAGCGCGATCCAGCGCGTACGCAAGGCCACGCCCTCGGGCGCCAGCGCGCACAGGGCCAGGTGCTGCAGCCAGGCCTCGAGGCGGTCGCGCGCGCGCAGCGCGCTGGCGCCCCAGCGCGTCAGCCCCTCGGGCCGCAGGCCGGCGAGGGTGAGGCCGAGCGTCCAGGCCTGCCCGTCGAGCTCGAAGGCGAGTTCGGCCAGGCGCGGATCGAGCGGCGGCGCGGCGGTGGCCTCGCGCACCTGCGCCGCGAAGCGTTCGAGCGTCGGCAGGACCTGTTCGAGCTGCACGCGGGCGAGCGTCCCCGCGGGCCAGTCGGTGCCGGCCTGCGCCAGGCGCA
>CAUJJO010000029.1 GCA_963205125.1 Pseudomonadota bacterium
AGAGGGCCCGGTCGTCGCCCAGGGGGTGGCGACGCCGTGGGCGCCGCGTCAGTCGACTGCCGTCGGGGCGGTTCGCGCGGGGGCGTTCAGCAGCGCCGGCAGCAGGGCCGGGTCGACGTTGAGGGCGGCGGCCGGATGCGCCGCAAGCATGCGCTCGATCATCTGCACCAGCGCCACGGCGACTTGTTCGCCGCTCCAGGCGCCGCCGGCCACGAACCACTTCTGCACCCAGTTCATTGCGCCCAGCGCCGCGAACACGGCGAGCTTGGGGTTGCAGGGCGCGACGCTGCCATCGAGGATGCCGGCGGCCACCAGACCGCGCAGCTCGGCCTCGAAGGCGTCGCGGCGCCGCACGATGAGCGCCGCCTTCTCGGGCTCCAGCGCCTGCTCCTCGGTGAGGACGACGTAGCAGGCCTCGTTGGAGAGAATCATGCGCAGGTAGTTGCGCAGCGTGCCGCAGAACTGCGCAAGCGCGCTGCCGCCTTCGGCGCGGGCCTGGCGCAGGCTCTCCACCGCCGCGTCCATGGCCACCTCGTGGCAGTGAAAGAGCAGCTCGTCCTTGCTCTTCACGTAGGTGTAGAGCGCGGCCTTGCTCACCCCCAGCGTGTGCGCGATGTCGGCCAGCGAGGTGCCGTGGTAGCCGCGCCGGTTGAAGGAGGCGGCAGCCTCCCGCAGGATCATCTGGCGCTTGGCCACGAACTGCGCGTCCGCGCCGGGGACGGCGCCCTTCCATGTGTTCATGCGGTCCTCCGATCCACCTGCGGGTGATTCTAGATCGGCGCAAGCCGTTGGAATGACCAACAGGTCAGCGACTTGACGTCTAAGTCGTCTGTCCATACAATCGGTTGCCTCCCGCCATCCAGGGCGGCTTGTTTGACCCGCAGGAGGGGCCTCATGGACACCTACGTGCTCGGCCTGGCGCTCAGTCCGCCCCAGGTCGCGGAACGCGGCAAGCGCACCGAAGAGCTGGCCTTCGAGACGGTGCGCGCGGCGCTCGCCGAGGCCGGCGTCACGCGCGCCGCGCTCGATCACGTCACGCTGGCCACCAGCGACGAGATGGACGGCCGCAGCATCAGCAGCATGCTCATGGCCACGCCCAGCGGCGCCTATCTGAAGGACGAGCTGCGCGTCACCGACTCCGGCCTCACCGGCCTGCTGATGGGCGCGCTGCGCGTGGCCAGCGGACGCTTTCACCTCGGCGTCGTGGTGAGCTGGAGCCAGACCTCGCAGATCGACGTCGACGCCTTGACGCGCATGCGCGCCGAGCCCTTTGCGCTGCGCCCGGTCGGGCTGAACGGCGTGATTGCCGATGGCCTCTTCGCGGGAGCGGTGCAGCAGCAGCTGGGGCTGGACGAGGCCGCCGTGCGCACGCGCATCGCCGAACGCCAGCAGTCGGCCGCGCGCAACCCGCGCGCCCTCGTCCGCGATGCCGACGAAGCGGCAGCAGCGCGCGCGGCCGCCGACCCTGTGCTCGCCTGGCCGCTGCGTCGCGGCCACGTCGCGCCGGCAAGCGACGGCTGCGCGGTGTTCGTGCTCGCCTCCGGCGCCTGGCTGGCCGAGCATCCGGGGCATCGGCCGCTGGCCCGCATCGCCGCGGTGAGCAGCGCCATCGACAGCTACCGGCTCGGGCAGGAGCGCCTGGCCGGCCTGGCGATGTTCGACCGCACGCTTGCCGAGGTGCTGCGCCGCAGCGGCCGCGCGCCCGATGACGCCATCGACGTGGCCGAGATCGAGGCGCCCACGGCCTGGGCCGACCTCGCCGTCGAGCATCACCTGCGCCGGTACCGCGTCGGCGCGATCAGCCCCTCGGGCGGCGCCTGGGCGCAGAACCCGCTCTTCTGCACCGGCCTGGTCAACGCCGCCGAGGCGGCGCTGCAGGTGGCCGACCGCGCCGGCGCCGTGCAGGTGCCCGGGGCGAGCTTCGCGCTGGCGCACGGCAGCCACGGCTTCGCGCAGCAGGCCCACACCTTCGTCGCCTTCGAAAGGATCGCCCCATGAGCCAGAACGTGGCCGTCATCGGCGTGGGCCAGACCGGCTTTCGCGCGCGCTGGGATTCGATGACCTACGTCGAACTCGCCGAGCAGGCTGCGATGAGGGCGCTGGCCGACGCGCGCCTGTCGCCCGACGACATCGACGCCGTCGTCTTCTCGATGGCGCCGACGCACTTCATGGGCGTGCCCGACTGCGACAAGTGGGCGGTGGACTTCGTCGGCGCGCGCGGCAAGCCCTTCCTGCGCGTGCACACCGGCGGCGCCACCGGCGGCTCGGCCTTCCAGGCCGCGTGGGCGCAGGTGGCCAGCGGCCAGCACCGGCGCGTGCTGGTGGTCGGCGCCGACCGCATCACCGAGACGCCCGATGCGCAGTTCGTGCTCAACCTGATCTGGGACCCGCTCTACGAGCAGGACTTCGCGCTCAACACGGTGACCATGACCGCGCTCTCGACACAGCGCTACATGGCGCGCCACGGCGTCACCGAGGAGCAGTACGCGCGCGTCGTCGTGCGCGCGCGCGGCAACGCGATGAACAACCCCAACGCCCACCTCAAGGGGCGCATCACGGTCGACGACGTGATGGCCTCCAGGCGCGTGGCCTGGCCCTACAAGCTCTT
>CAUJJO010000030.1 GCA_963205125.1 Pseudomonadota bacterium
ATCACCAGGCCCGAGACGGCGAGCACGACGAAGGAGGCGGCGTTGAGCAGGTGCGCCGAGCGCTCGAAGACGGTGAAGCGCTCGATGCGCCGGCCGGTGGCCGGCCGATGCCCGCCCAGCGGCCCGCGGCCGAAGTAGAACAAGGCCAGCGCGACCACGACCACAAGCAGCAGCGAACCGCCGTAGGGAATGATCCAGCGGTTGCGCACCTGGCGCCAGGCTTCGCCGGCCGTCGTGTACGCCGTCCCCGGGTACTTGACCAGCGACTGGATGAGCACGCCCTGCTCGGCGCCGGGCAGCGTGCTCGTTCCCGGCTTGGCGCCGGTGTTACGCGCCGCGCGCCAGACCGGCGCGTTGTTGCCCGGCTGGCTGCGCGCGCGCTCGGCGGCGCTATCGTCGGGGCGCGGGTCGGCCGGTGCGACGAAGCCGGCGGGCGGGCCTGCCGGCGCCGTGGCAGCGGGCTGCGCCTGCGCGGCAGCGGCGACCACGGCCCAGAGGGCCGTGGCCAGGGTCAGGCGGATCGTGGCCTTCATCGCTTCACCTCGGTGTGGCCTGCGGCTCAGCGCAGCGAGGGCGGACGCGAGTACTCGTTCTGCCCCTGCGTGCGCGCCTTCAGATGGGCTTCCCAGCTCGCCTGGTCGCCGGCCTTGTAGGGCAGCGGCGTCTGCCCGGGCGCCCCGGCGACGACGCCCGACCACGATGGCGCGTCGATCTTGCGGGCGGCGCGATCGGCGGTCTGCTCTCGCTCGCTGCAGGCGCCCAGCAGCAGCGCCAGCGCCGCGGCCAGCGCGACGGCGGCGGTGCGCAGGGGAATCCGATGCGCGGGCCTGTCGAGTGCGGGGATGGCGTTCATCGCTTGCCTCCGCCGGAGCCGCCTTCGGGCGTGCCGCCGCTCGGGCGGCCGTAGGCCGTGCCCCAGCCCCAGATCTCGCTGCCCTTGCCGCGCACCAGCACGCGCTGGCGGAAGATGTCGGAGATGACGTCGCCGTCGCCACCCAGCAGCGCCTTGGTCGAGCACATCTCGGCGCAGATCGGCAGCTTGCCTTCGGCGAGGCGGTTGCGCCCGTACTTCTCGAACTCGGCCTCGGAGCCGTTGGGCTCGGGCCCACCGGCGCAGAAGGTGCACTTGTCCATCTTGCCGCGCAGGCCGAACTGGCCATTGCTCGGGAACTGCGGCGCGCCGAAGGGGCAGGCGTAGGAGCAGTAGCCGCAGCCGATGCAGACGTCCTTGTCGTGCAGGACGACGCCCTCCTCGGTGCGGTAGAAGCAGTCGACCGGGCACACCGCCATGCACGGCGCGTCCGAGCAGTGCATGCAGGCCACCGAGATCGAGCGCTCGCCGGGCATGCCGTCGTCGAGCGTGACGACGCGCCTGCGGTTGACGCCCCAGGGCACCTCGTGCTCGGCCTTGCAGGCGGTGGCGCAGCCGTTGCACTCGATGCAGCGCTCGCTGTCGCAGATGAATTTCATGCGTGCCATCGTGCGCCCTCCTTACGCTGCCCGCTCGATCTGGCAGACGGTGGTCTTGGTCTCCTGCATCATCGTCACCGCGTCGTAGCCGTAGGTGGTCGCCGTGTTGGCGGCCTCGCCGCGCACGATGGGTGCGGCGCCCGCGGGGTAGTACTGCAGCAGGTCGACGCCCTGCCAGTGGCCGGCGAAGTGGTAGGGCATGAAGGCGGTGCCGCGGTCGACGCGCTCGGTCACCAGCGCGCGCACCTTGAGCCGCGCGCCGCTGGGCGTCTTCACCCACACGGTGTCGCCGTGGCGGATGCCGCGGTCGTTGGCTGCCACCGGGTTGATCTCGATGAACATCTCCTGCTGCAGCTCGGCGAGGTAGCGGTTGGAGCGCGTCTCGTCGCCGCCGCCCTCGTACTCGACCAGGCGGCCGGTGGTCAGCACCAGCGGGAACTGCTGCACGATGTCCCGGTTCTTCTGCTGCACGCTCTTGAAGAGCGTGGGCAGGCGCCAGAAGGCCATCTTGTCGTCGTGCGTGGGGTACTTGTCGACGAGTTCGGGCCGCGGCGAGTAGATCGGCTCGCGGTGGCGGGGGATGGGGTCGGGGAAGTTCCAGACCACGGCGCGCGCGCGGGCATTGCCGAAGGGGTGGCAGCCGTGCGCCATCGCCACGCGCTGGATGCCGCCGGAGAGGTCGGTCTTCCAGTTCTTGCCCTCGGCCTTGGCTTTCTCGGCGTCGGTAAGGTCGTTCCACCAGCCCAGCTTCTTCAGCAGGATGTGGTCGAACTCCGGGTAGCCGGTGGTGATCTCGGCGCCCTTGGAGTGCGAGCCGTCACCGGCCAGCAGCGAGACGCCGTCGCGCTCGACGCCGAAGTTGGCGCGGAAGTTGCCGCCGCCTTCCATCACCGGCAGCGCGTTGTTGTAGAGGATGTGCGAGCCCGGGTGCTTGATCTCGGGCGTGCCGAAGCAGGGCCAGGGCAGGCCGAAGGTGTCGCCGTCGAGCTTGTAGCCGGTCTCCTTGTCGATGCCGCCCCGGGCGCGCAGCGTGGTCGGGTCGAACACGTTCATGTTGCGCATATGGGCCTTCAGCCGTTCCGGGCTCTGGCCGGTGTAGCCGATGGTCCAGATGCCGCGGTTGATCTCGCGGAGGATCTCCTCGGGCTGCGGCTCGTCCATGCCCTTGACCTTGTGCAGCTTGATGTTCTTCACCAGCTGCTCGGCAAAGCCCAGCTTCTGCGCGAGCTGGTACATGATCATGTGGTCGCTGCGCGATTCGTAGAGCGGCTCCATCACCTTCTCGCGCCACTGCAGCGAGCGGTTGGAGGCGGTCACCGAGCCGCTGGTCTCGAACTGCGTGCACGCCGGCAGCAGGTAGACGGCGCGCTTGGGGTTGGCGCCCTCGGGCTGGCCGGGCATCGCCGCCATCGCCGCGGTGGCCGACGGGTAGGGGTCGATGACGACCAGCAGGTCGAGCTTGTCCATGCCGCGCTTGAGGTCCAGGCCGCGCGACTGCGAGTTCGGTGCGTGGCCCCAGTAGACCATCGCGCGCAGGTTGCTCGGCTGGTCGATCACCTCGTTGGGCTCGAGCACCGCGTCGTACCAGCGCGAGACCGTGGTCCCGGGCTTGTTCATCATGCCCGGCGCGAACCGGCCCTTGATCCAGTCGAAGTCGACGCCCCAGACCGCGGCGTAGTGCTTGAAGGCGCCGTCGGCGATGCCGTAGTAGCCCGGCAGCGAGTCCGGGTTGGCGCCGATGTCGGTGACGCCCTGCACGTTGTCATGGCCGCGGAAGATGTTGGCGCCGCCGCCGCTCACCCCCACGTTGCCCAGTGCCAGCTGCAGCAGGCAGGACGCACGAACGATCGCGTTGCCGATGCTGTGCTGCGCCTGCCCCATGCACCAGACCAGCGTGCCCGGGCGGTTCTCGGCCAGCGTCTTGGCCACCGCGTAGCAGGTGGCCTCGGGGACGCCGCAGACCTCCTCGACCTTGTCGGGCGTCCAGTCGGCGAGCACCGTCTCGCGGACCTTGTCCATGCCCCAGACGCGGTCCTCGATGTACTTCTTGTCCTCCCAGCCGTTCTTGAAGATGTGGTGCATGAGCCCGAACAGGAACGCGATGTCCGTGCCCGAGCGGATGCGCACATAGGTGTCGGCCTTGGCTGCCGTGCGCGTGAACCGAGGGTCCACGACGATCATCTTGCAGCCGTTCTCCTTCGCATGCAGCATGTGCACGAGCGAAACCGGGTGCGCCTCCGCGGCATTGCTGCCGAGGTAGATCGCCGACTTCGCGTTGCGCATGTCGTTGTACGAGTTGGTCATCGCACCGTAGCCCCACGTATTCGCCACACCGGCGACAGTCGTGGAGTGGCATATTCGTGCCTGGTTGTCGCAGTTGTTCGTCCCCCACAGGGTCATCCACTTGCGCAGCAGGTAGCCCTGCTCGTTGTTGCTCTTGCAGGAGCCGACGACGAACAGGCTGTCGGGGCCGCTCTCCTCGCGCAGCTTCAGCAGCCTGGCGCTGATCTCGGAGAGCGCATCGTCCCAGCTGATGCGCTGGTACTTGCCGTCGACCAGCTTCATCGGGTACTTCAGGCGGAACTCGCCATGCGCGTTCTCGCGCAGCGCGCCGCCCTTGGCGCAGTGGCCGCCCAGGCTGATCGGCGAGTCGAACACCGGCTCCTGGCGCACCCAGACGCCGTTCTCGACCACCGCGTCGACCGCGCAGCCCACCGAGCAGTGCGTGCAGACGGTGCGCTTGACCTCGATCTTCGCGCCGCCGCCGGCCGCCGCTGCGGTGTCGGCGGCCTCGGCCTTGCGCACCAGCGTGAGCTGCGACGCGGCGATGCCCGCGCCCAGGCCCAGCCCCGAACGGCGCAGGAAGCTGCGCCTGTCCATCGTGGGCACGGCGCGGGCAAGCCCCCGCGCCAGGTTGTCGACGAGCGTGCGCGGCGAACTCGCCGCCCCGCCGTTCGTCGACCTGCGTGTCAACAACATGCTGCCTCCTGTGGGCCCCGCGGGGCCAAGGCTGGAACGAGCGACGGCACCTTCAGGTCCGCGCCGCGGCGTAGTACTGCTTGACGTGCTCGCTGAGCCGGTAGCCGCCGGACTCGGGCGCTGCGGCCGCGGCCTTGGCCGGCTTGGCTTCATCCGCCGCCTTGGGCAGCGCCGCGGCCACCGCCGCCAGCGCGCCGATGGCGCCCGCCCCGGCAAACACGCTGCGGCGGCCGATACGGGAAGGCCTGGACTCGGTCATGGGGATGGACTCCGTGATGCGGGCCATGTAGGAAAGAACATAGCTCGCTATGGTTTTCCTTCATATGTCCAGCCGGTTCAACCGGGAAGACCCTGATGACCGCCGGGCTCGATCGATTCGCGACAAGCAGCCGGCATCGACCGGATGGGGATCGCTCAGGGCGTTCGGACCAAGTCGTGGCGGCAGGCGCCGACAATGCGCCGGTTTTCCCCATTCCCACACCCCGCCGTGATCATCGGAACCGCAGGTCACATCGACCATGGCAAGACCGCGCTCGTGAAGGCGCTGACCGGCGTCGACACCGATCGCCTGAAGGAGGAGAAGGCGCGCGGCATCACGCTCGACCTGGGCTTTGCCTACCACACGCTCGACGACGGCGAGGTGCTGGGTTTCGTCGACGTGCCCGGCCACGAGAAGCTGGTGCGCAACATGCTGGCCGGCGCCACCGGCATCGACCGCGTGCTGCTGGTGGTGGCGGCCGACGACGGCCCGATGCCGCAGACGCGCGAGCACCTGGCCATCGTCGACCTGCTCGGGCTGCGCTGCGGCGTGGTGGCCCTCACCAAGTGCGACCTCGTCGACGGCGCGCGGCTGGCGCAGGCCGAGGCCGAGGTGCGCGCGCTGCTGGCCGGCAGCGGCCTCGCCGATGCGCCGCTGCTGCCGGTGTCCTCGCTCACCGGACAGGGCCTTGCGCCGCTGCAGGCCTTGCTGCGGCAAGCGCAGGGCGACGGCCCGGCGCGGCAGCGCGAAGGCGGCTTCCGGCTGGCCGTCGACCGCGCGTTCTCGCTGGCCGGCATCGGCACCGTGGTGACCGGCACCGCGGTCAGCGGCAAGGTGGCGATCGGCGACCGGCTCGTGCTCTCGCCGCGCGGCATCGAGTTGCGCGTGCGCGGCATCCACGCGCAGAACCGCGAGGCCGCGCAAGGTCACGCCGGGCAGCGGCTGGCGCTGGCGCTGGCCGGCGTGGAAAAGGACCAGGTGCGGCGCGGCGACTGGGTGGTCGCGAAGCCGCTGCACGCGCCGACGCAGCGGCTGGACGCGCGCCTGCAGGTGCTGGCCAGCGAAGCGCACGCGCTCGCGCACTGGACGCCGGTGCACCTGCACCTGGGCGCCGAGGACGTGCCGGCACGCGTGGTGCTGCTCGAAGGGCAGGCGATCGCGCCGGGCGGGCAGGCGCGCGTGCAACTGCAGCTCGAGCGGCCGATCGGCGCGCTGCGCGGCGACCGCTTCATCGTGCGCGACCAGTCGGCGCTGCGAACGCTGGGCGGGGGCGTGGTCATCGACGCCTTCGCGCCGGCCACGCGGCGCCGCCGCGCGCAGCACCTGGCGGTGCTGGACGCACTCGAGCAGGCCACGCCCGAAGCGGCACTCGCCGCGCTGCTGGCGCTGGCCCTGCCCGCGGGCGTCGACGCGCAGCGCTTTGCGACGCTGTGGAACCTGGGGCAGGCGCAGCAGCAGGCGCTGGCCGCCGCGGTGCCGCAGCAGGCGGTGACCGACGGCCAGGCGCAGTGGCTGTTCGCGCCGACGCAGATCGAGCGCTATGCCCAGGCGATCCGCGAGGCGCTGGCCGCGCACCACCGCAGGAAGCCCGACAGCCCCGGCCTCACGCAGGAGCAGTTGCAGCGTGCGCTGCGCGACAAGCCCGCGGGCGCGGTGTTCGCGCTGCTGCTGCGCGAGCTGGTGAAGGGCCGGGTGCTCGAGCGCAGCGGGCCGCACCTGTCGCTTGCCGGCCACCGCGCCGCGCTGCAGGGGGCCGAGTTGCAGTTGTGGGAGCGCATCAAGCCCTGGCTCGACGAGGGCGGCATCCAGCCGCCGCGCCTGAGCGAGATGCTGCTGCGCGACCGCAGCCTGCGCCGCGACCAGGTGCTGCGCGTGCTCGAGCGCCTGCAGCGCATGGGCAACGTGCACGCCATCGGCGCCGAGTACTTCATCCAGACCACGCACCTGGTGGAGCTCGCCACCCGCGCCTTCGCGCTGGCGCAGGCCGATCCCCAGCAGCGGCTGAACGTGCGCGAACTGCGCGAGCGCGTGGGCGTGAGCCGGCACCTCTCGGTGCCGCTGGTAGAGTACTTCGACCAGATCGGCCTGACCCGGCGCGACGAGGTCGGGCGCCACTTCCGCCGCGACCCGCGCCTGGTGTTCGAGGCCTGATCGAACCTGGAGGAGGAACGTTCCCCGGTGGGGCGTCCGGTCTGCAAAACCGGGTGGGGTTGCCCAGCAGTCCCAGGTGGGTTCGACTCCCACCCTCTTCCGCCAGACTCGCCTGCTGTTCCTCGTCCCTCGTCGCTCGTCGCTCGTCCCTCGCCCGTCATCGCACGCCGTGACCGCTGCCGACCACCGCCCCCCCGCGCTCGACCAGTTGCTGGCCCGCGGCGCGCTGCCGGCGCTGATCGAGCAGCACGGCCGCGCACCCGTGCTCGCCGCGGCGCGCGCCGCGCTCGACGACTGGCGCGCACAGGCGCCGCCGCCGCCCTTCGACGCCGCGCGCTTCGAGGCCGCCTGCGCGGTGCGGCTGCAGCGGCAGGCGCGCGCCGCGCTGCGCCCGGTCTTCAACCTCACCGGCACCGTGCTGCACACCAACCTCGGCCGCGCGGTGATGGCGCCGGAGGCGATCGAGGCGGTGACCGCCGTCATGCGCGGCGCCGCCAACCTCGAGTACGACCTCGGCCGCGGCGCGCGCGGCGACCGCGACGATCACCTCGAAGGCCTGCTGCGCGAGCTCACCGGCGCGCCGGCCGCCACGGTCGTCAACAACAACGCCGCGGCCGTGCTGCTGGTGCTGGCGGCGCTGGGCGAGCGCAAGGAGGTGCCGGTCTCGCGCGGCGAGCTGGTGGAGATCGGTGGCGCCTTCCGCATCCCCGACATCATGCGTCGCGCCGGCGTGCGGCTGATCGAGGTCGGCACCACCAACCGCACCCACCTGCGCGACTTCGAGGCCGCGATCGGCGCGCGCACGGCCCTGGTGATGAAGGTGCACACCAGCAACTACGCGATCCAGGGCTTCACCGCGAGCGCGCCGCTGCCCGAGCTGGCGGCGCTGTGCAAGGCGCGCGGCCTGCCGCTGGTCGAGGACCTGGGCAGCGGCACGCTGGTCGACCTCACGCGCTTTGGCCTGCCGGCCGAGCCGACGCCGCAGCAGTCGCTGGCCGCGGGGGTGGACGTCGTCACCTTCAGCGGCGACAAGCTGCTCGGCGGGCCGCAGGCCGGGCTCATCGTCGGCGACAAGGCGCTGCTGCAGCGCATCCGCAAGCACCCGCTCAAGCGCGCGTTGCGGCTGGACAAGATGAGCATCGC
>CAUJJO010000031.1 GCA_963205125.1 Pseudomonadota bacterium
GCGGCCTGGGCGTCGTGCACGGCTCGGTGGTCGAGCGCCTCTACCGCGAAGTCCGCGCGCTGCGCATCTACGAAGGCGCCAGCGAAGTGCTCGAACTCATCGTCGGCGCGCGCGTGCTGCAGGACGCCAAGGGGTAGGCGCGGGGGCTGAGCGGGCGATCAAGCCGCGACGGCCATCGGCCACTCGGGACTCCTCCTCGCCTGTGGCCATGGCGTCGGACGTGTCTCACGATCGCCGGCCGTGCGACTGCCGATTCCGACAGCGACACCGACTGTCAATCCTTGACAGTTCCTGCTAGATTCCCGGCTCGCCGACCGAAGGTTTCGTCATGGGAATGAATGTCAACCTCACGCCGCAGCTCGAAGAGCTTGTTCGTGCCAAGGTGAGTTCCGGCCGGTACACCTCGGCCAGCGAAGTCGTTCGAGAGGCCTTGCGCCTGCTGGAGGAGCAGGATCGTCTGCGCGAGGTGAGGATTGCGGAACTCCGCGATGAAGTTCGCAGAGGCCTTGACAGCGGGCCGAGTCACCCCTGGGATGCCAAGGCGGTGAAGCAGAAGGTGCGTTCGCGCGTCGGCGTCAAGGCGACTGCTCGATAGCGATGGCGCGCGTGACGCTTCGGCCGCAGGCTGAAGCCGACCTTCAGGAAATCCTCGAGTACATCGCTCTGGATAGCCTCGCGGCTGCCGACAAGTGGGTCGACGAACTGGGTGAGAGGATGAAGCTCTGGGCAACGCAGCCGCAGATGGGCCGCGCCCGCGATGAGCTTGCGCCGGGCATTCGCAGCTTGGCGTTCGGCCGCTACGTGGTCTTCTACACGCCGCTATCCGACGGAATCGACGTCGTGCGTGTCATGCACGGCTCGCGCGACATCGACAACACGTTCACGCCGTAGCCTCGCGTCGACCTTGTGCCGTCGTCGACCCACGGCCGCCCCGCATCAAAGCTTGCGCCGGAACGACAGCCGTGCCGAGTTGCGGAAGCCGCAGGAGACGAGGAAGCCCAGCAGGGCGGTCTGGCGCAGCGGCACCGAGCTCTCGACCACGTCGACCTGCAGCGCGCCGAGGTTGGCGAAGAGCTGCGCCATCAGCGCGTGGCCGACGCCGCGGTGAGCGTAGGTGGCGTCCACGCCCAGGGTGTCGATGACGGCCACCGGCTCGGGACGGCCGAAGTCGCCGAGGTCGACGCGGGCCATCAGGTAGCCGACGACCGTGCCGTCGCTGTGCGCGCACAGCGAGGCGCGGATGGCGCGGTCGCGCTCGGCTTCGGCCAGGCGCCCGGCGAGATCCTCGCGGCGGTCGCCGCCGAGCTGCTCGCGGTCGATGCGGACCACGGCGTCGAGGTCGGCGGCGGTCATCGCGCGCACGTCGGCGCCCTGGCGCGCGAAGCGTTCCTGGTCGTTGGCTTCGCCGCGACCGAAGTCGACTTCGCGGCCCGGGCCTTCGCCGGGCTCGATCGACAAGGGGCCGTGTCGATCGCCGTAGAGCCGGCTCTCGCCGACGCGGCTCTCGACGACGAGGCTGCTCGCCAGCTCGAAGCCCATCGCCGACAGCCAGCCGAGCAGGCCGCTGCGCTTCCACGAGGCGACGGTGCGCGCGTCGACCGCGCCGCGGCGCTGGCCCCAGGCCTGCAGCGCGTCGAAGAGGCGGCGGCCAAGCCCCGAGCGCGCGAGCTCGGGGCGCAGGCCCATGAGCTCGATGCGCAGCGAGGCCTGGCGGCGGCCGAAGTCGCCCTTGACCAGCCGCGCCATCATGTAGCCGGCGAGCTCGTTGTTGTAGATGGCGCCGAACTGCGCATGCAGCTCGGGCTGCTGCTGTGCGGCGCGCAGCCGCCGCTCGATGTAGTCGCGTCGCGTTCGGCCCTCGAAGACCGCGTCCATCGCAACGACCGCATTGAGGTCGGCACTCTGCAGGGGGCGGATGGTGACCTTCTCGGCATCGGCAGCGGGCACGGGCATGGCGTCAGTCTCCTTGGGGTTGCGTGAAGGGCCTCGCGAGGGGAGGCGGCGAAGATCCGGGCGGAGTTCAGGCGCCGGAGGCGTAGGTGAAGGCGAGCTCGCGGTCGGTCTCGTCGTCGAGCATGTCCTCGAGCAGCGGCAGCAGCGCCATCGTCTCCTTCTGGATGTGCGCGACCTGGCGCTCGACCAGCTCCTTGGTCAGGCGCACCAGCGTCGGCCGCTGGCCGTCGCTGAGCGTGCCGGCGGCGAGCTGCTCGGCCAGCGGCAGCAGTTCGTAGGCGACCATGCGGATGGTGCCGTGCTCCTCGGCCAGCAGCGAGGCGAGCTCGCCGTCGCCGGCTTCCATCATGCGCGGGAACAGCTCGCCTTCCTCGAAGCCGAAGTGGTGCCCGATCTCGTGCTCGAGTTGGCGCACCAGCGAGGAGGCCAGGCCGTCGAGCCCGGCGGCGTCGCCGCTGGCGAGGGCATTGCTCACCCGGTCCAGCAGCGCGATGCTGTTGCGATGTTCGTCGTCGAGTTGGCGCGAGACCTGGCGCGTGAAGCTCATGGGGGCGATCCTGGGGGTTGAACTCGGGATCGCCCTATTCTGAGAGGGGAGAGTGCTGCTTTCCTTGACCCCCCTCATGGCGCAGGCTCGGCCAGGGCCCTTGACAGGCGCTGCAGCAGGGCGCCGAAGAAGACGAGGAAGGCCAGCGCACCGACCGTGCCGGCCGCGCCCGCCAGGCGCACCAGCAGCGTCGAGGACAGCAGCAGCCCGGCTGCCAGCAGCAGCAGCGCGAGTGCGTGCGCCACGGCGTGCCAGAGCAGCGGGCGCTCCATCGTCAGCGCCGAGGGCGTGGGCCCGCGCTTGAGCTTCTGGCCGGCGTGCATGGAGGCGAGAAAGGGCAGGATGCGCTGCAGCACGCCGAAGAGGAAGCTCAGCAGCCAGCCGCCCACCGCCAGCAGCCCGAAGAGCGTGCCCCAGACCGAGCCTTGTTCGGCCAGGAGCGCTGCCGCGCCGGCCGGCAGCGCCAGCGCCAGGCCCAGCCAGCCGGCTTTCATCAGCCTGCCGCTGGTGCCGAGGTCCTTGCGCATGGCGGTGTCGAAGATGCCGCGCACGAGCTTCAGGTGCAGCGCCAGCGCCAGCGCGCCAAGGAGCAGGGCGCCCGCGCGCAGCGGCCGCGCGGCATCGGGAATGAAGGCTGCCGCCACGGCGAGCGCGACGGCGGCAAGCGCCGCCGAGCCGGCCCGGGACTGCGCGCGGTCGGCAGGCACGCGACCGAGCGTGAACATCGGCAGCAGCACGAAGGACAGGCCGAAGGCGAGCAGGCCCATGAAGCCGAAGGCGCCCGCGGCCAGGTGCACGCCGCGTGCCGCGCCGTGGTCGAAGAAGGGACGGCCGATCCACAGCGCGACCAGCGCCGCCGCACTGGCCAGCACCAGCACCAGCGCGATCACCGCGCCCAGGCCGTGCAGCACGACGCCGGCCATGCTGCCGCCGGCGCGAAGGTTGAGCGCGAGCATCACCGCGAAGACGAGCAGCACAACGATCACCGCCGCGGCGCCGACGGCCAGCCAGCCCGGGCGCGCCGTGCCCATGCCGGCCACGAGCAGCGCGACCGCCGGCACGTAGATCCACCAGATCGTCGACAGCAGCGTCGGCCAGCGCACGGCCTGCTTGGTCGCCACCGGCAGCAGTTGCAGGCTGACGCCGATCGCGCTGGCGGCCAGCGTCCCGAGCGTCACCAGATGCAGAGCGGCCAGCGGCCAGCCCAGGCCCCCGCGCCACTGCGGCCAGTCCGCCGCACTGAGCAGCACGACGAGCCAGGCCGCGAGGTGAAAGAAGGCCGCGGCGCCGAAGTAGCGAAACGGCACCGACGCCGGCAACAGGCGGCCGGTGGCGCCGGAGAGGAAGCTGCCGCCAAGCGCCGGGCGCTTGGCCCCCGTGGGCTTGGCCCCCGCGGGCTTGGCGTCCGCGGGCCTGGCGGCCGTCGGCTGGGACGTGGCGGCTGGGCTGGGTGCAGGCTTGCCAGTGGGCTCGGCCATCGGCGGTGCTCCGTTCGGGATCGCGGTCCAGGGTTCGAGGCGCGCGCTGGCGCGGGCTTCAGATGGGCTGCAGCCGCAGCCGCACTTCGCCCGGTTCACCGTCGATGCGCTGCGCCTCCCAGCCGCGCTCGGCCAGTTCGGGATGGAGCATCACCGGATCGCGGTCCATGCGCACCACCAGCGCACGCTCGTCGGCCCGGTGCTGCTCGAGGTGGCGCAGGATGGTCACCATCGGCTGCGGCGGCGCCAGGCCGCGCAGGTCGAGCTGCCAGCAGCCATCCTCGTCCAGGGTCGCGGGCGCGGGGGAGGCGGGTGTGGGCTTGCGCATGGCGGGCCAAAGCCTAGCGCGTGCAGGCGGGCGCGGGGCCCGGGTCGCGGGGAAAACCCGCCGCAAACACGTCGTCTTGTGATTTGGATCATTCCGGTACCCGAATACCATTGACATGCTGGGCAGGCTCGCGCGATTGCGAGGCGACCCTTGGATGCGATGACCCCCGAGCCCACCCGACCGCGCCCCCGTGTGCGCCGGCCCGCGCCGCCTGCCGGCGCCGAGCCGGTGCTGCGCGTGCGCACCGTGCGCGCCAGCGACATGGCCGCGGTGGTGGCGCTGGATGCCACCGTCACCGGGCTGCACAAGGCCGCCTACTGGCAGCGCGTGTTCAAGCGCTACGGCCATCACGGCGTGGGCATGCGCCAGTTCCTCGTCGCCACGCTGGACGAGCAGGTGTGCGGCTTCGTCATCGGCGAGGTGCGCGACTGGGAGTTCGGCGCGCCGCCCTGCGGCTGGGTGTTCGGCATCGACGTGATGCCCAGCGCCCGCCAGCTCGGCGTCGGCGCGCGGCTGTTGTCGGAGCTGATCGCGCGCTTTCGGCGCGAGGGCGTGGACACGCTGCGCACGATGATCTCGAGCCGCAACTCGCTGCTGCAGTCCTTCTTCCGCAGCCAGGGCATGCGCGCCGGGCACCTGCTGCCGCTGGAGATGGACCTCGGCGCCTTCGCGCCGGCCGCGGCGGACGCCGACGGGGAGGACGCCGCGTGAAGCTGCAGAAGAACACGCTGCTGGCGCTCTACAGCGTGCTGGAGTTCGCCGCCCGCCCGGGCGAGCACATCCCCGCCAGCGAGATCGCCGAGAAGTACGGCGAGTCGGCGCACCACCTCGCCAAGGTGCTGTCGGAGCTCGTGCGCGCGCGCATCGTCGAGTCGGTGCGCGGCGTCGGCGGCGGCTACCGCTTCATCGGCAACGCCAGGCGGCTGACGCTGCTCAACGTCATCGTGCTGTTCGAGGATCCGGCGCAGGAACTGCAGGCCGCGCCCGACGCCGCCAGCGCCACCCACGACGCGCTGGCGCGCGTGCTCGCCGAGATCGACCAGATCGCGCTGGCCACGCTCGGCTCGGTCACCATCGCCACGCTGCTCAAGGAGATCGGCCGCGGCCTGCGCGCCGAGGAGGCGCTGCCCGACGCGCTCGCCAGCGCCGTGCGGGGCGGCGCGCCGCGCGCGGCCAGCGAGGCCGAGGACGCCGCGGCCAGCGTCGATCCGGCCTGAGCAGCGCCCACGCGGCTTGCCAGGCAGGTACGGGCGGAGCCGGGCGCGGCGCCGCTACGATCCCGGCTTCACTTCGCCGCGAGGACGCTCCTCATGCATCTCGTCGACACCGTGGCCATGCTGGCCGTGCTGCAGTACGTCTTTTTCGCCGTGCTCGTCGGCCGCGCGCGCGTGCGCTATCGCATCCAGGCGCCGGCCGTCAGCGGCAACGAGCATTTCGAGCGCGCCTACCGCGTGCAGATGAACACGCTCGAGCTGCTGATCGCGCTGCTGCCCGCGCTCTATGCCGCTGCGCGCTACTGGCCCGCGACCTACGTGGCGGGCGTGGGCGCGGTCTTCCTGCTCGGGCGGCTGGTCTACTGGCGCGCCTACGTCCGCGACCCGAACGGCCGCAGCCTGGGCTTTGCGCTGAGCATCCTGCCGGTGCTGGTGCTCGTCCTCGGCACCCTGGGCGCGGCCCTGGCCGCGCTGCGCACGGCGTCCTGATCGTCAGCAGACCATCGGCAGGCCGACGGCAGACCGTCAGCAGACGTTACGGCCGAAACATGTCCGGGCCGCGGACCCGGGCCGGGCGCGGCTCATGCTGTGACCTGGGTCAATGAAAGCCTTGTTCGGAGGATTGCGTGGCTTGCCCCGGGGGAGGGGGCGTCTTATGGTCCGGCCCCCTTCAACGATCCCTGCTACGGACATGCCATGCCCACGAGCTCGACCACCCTCGATCGCCCGGCCCTTGCCATCGGAACCACCGCCAGCGCCGTCCCGGCCGCCACGGCCGGCCCCGTCGGCGCGGGCGACCCGATCGTCGGCAACCGGGTCGAGCTCCAGCTCCTGACCACGC
>CAUJJO010000032.1 GCA_963205125.1 Pseudomonadota bacterium
CCGGCCGACGACTGGAAGCGTTTCCCGCTCGGCGACCCGATCGCGCGGCTGAAGGCGCACCTGATCGCCATCGGCCACTGGTCCGAGGCGCAGCACGAGCAGGCGCAGCGCGAGCTCGAGGCCGAGGTTGCCGCGGCGCAGAAGGAGGCCGAGCGCCACGGCACGCTGCTCGACGGCGGCATCCCGAGTGCTGCGACGATGTTCGAGGACGTCTACGAGCAGATGCCGGACCACCTGCGCCGGCAGCGCCAGCAGCTGGGGGTCTGAGGCGATGAGCAAGCAAACGAATGTGCTGAACGTGCACGCCGCCGACGCCCCCGGGCTCGCCCCTGCGGCCATGGCCGCGGAGGGCGCGCAGGCGGGCAAGCCGGTGCCGATGACGATGATCCAGGCGCTGCGCTCGGCGCTGGACGTGTCGATGGCGCGCGACGCGCGCGTCGTCGTCTTCGGCGAGGACGTCGGCTATTTCGGCGGCGTCTTCCGCGTCTCCGAGGGCCTGCAGGCCAAGTACGGCAAGTCGCGCTGCTTCGACACGCCGATCAGCGAGAGCGGCATCGTCGGCGTGGGCATCGGCATGGCCGGCTACGGGCTGCGGCCGGTGGTCGAGATCCAGTTCGCCGACTACGTCTACCCGGCCACCGACCAGATCGTCTCCGAGGCCGCGCGCATGCGCTACCGCTCGGTCGGCGACTTCACCGCGCCGCTGACCATCCGCATGCCCTGCGGCGGCGGCATCTACGGCGGGCAGACGCACAGCCAGAGCCCCGAGGCCTTCTTCACGCATGTCTGCGGGCTGCGCACGGTGATGCCGAGCAACCCCTACGACGCCAAGGGCCTGCTGATCGCGGCGATCGAGTGCAACGACCCGATCATCTTCCTCGAGCCCAAGCGCCTCTACAACGGCCCCTTCGACGGCCACCACGAGCGCCCGGTCGTGCCCTGGTCGCGCCATCCGCTCGGGATGGTGCCCGAGGGCTGGTACAAGCTGCCGATCGACACCGCCAGCGTCTTCCGCCCGGGCAAGGAGCTGACGGTGCTGGCCTACGGGACGATGGTGTGGGTCGCGGCCTGTGCGGCCGAGGAGACCGGCATCGACGCCGAGATCATCGACCTGCGCGCGCTCTGGCCGATGGACCTGGAGACGGTGCTCGCCTCGGTGCGCAAGACCGGGCGTTGCGTGGTCGTGCACGAGGCCACGCGCACCAGCGGCTTCGGCGCCGAGCTCGCGGCGCTGGTGCAGGAGCACTGCTTCCACCACCTCGAGGCGCCGATCGAGCGCGTCACCGGCTGGGACACGCCCTACCCGCACGCGCAGGAATGGGATTACTTCCCCGGCCCCGCGCGCGTCGGCGAAGCCTTCAAGCGTGCGATGGAGGCATGATGGGTCAGTACGTGATCAAGGTGCCCGACATCGGCGAAGGCATCGCCGAGGTGGAGCTCGTGGCCTGGCACGTGCAGGTGGGCGACGAGGTCGCCGAGGACCGCGTCATTGCCGACGTGATGACCGACAAGGCCACGGTCGAGGTGCCCTCGCCGGTGAGCGGGCGTGTGCTCGCGCTCGGCGCCGCGGTGGGCACGGTGATGGCCGTGGGCGGCGAGCTGATCCGGCTCGAGGTCGAGGGCGCAGGCAACGTCGGCGCGGGCGCGGCGGCGCCTGCCGCGGCAGCTTCTCCGGTGCCGGCACCGACCCCGGCTGTCGCGGCGGCGCCCGCCGCCGCGCCTGCGCAGCCCGCACCCGCACCCGCACCCGCACCCGCAAAGGCTCCTGCAGCGTCGCCTGCAGCGTCGCCCGCACACGTTGCGCCGACGCGCGCGGCAACGCCTGCACCGGCCGCGACCGCGGTCGTGCGTGCGCCGGGCGAGCGTCCGCTGGCCTCGCCCGCGGTGCGCCATCGCGCCTGGGAGCACGGCATCGAGCTGCAGTTCGTTCCCGGCAGCGGGCCGGCCGGGCGCATCACGCATGCCGACCTGGACGCCTACCTCGCGCACGGCGGGCGGCCGGGCGCGGCGCCGGCCTCGCGCCTGGTCGAGCGCCACGACGAGGAGCAGGTGCCGGTGATCGGCCTGCGCCGACGCATCGCGCAGAAGATGCAGGAGGCCAAGCGCCGCATCCCGCACTTCAGCTACGTCGAGGAGATCGACGTCACCGCGCTCGAGGCCCTGCGCCAGCAGCTCAACGAGGGCTGCGCCGCGCGGCGCGGCAAGCTCACGCTGCTGCCGCTGCTGGCGCGCGCGCTGGTCATCGCGCTGCGCGACTTCCCGCAGATCAACGCCCGCTTCGACGACGACGCCGGCATCGTCACGCGCAGCGGCGCGGTGCACCTGGGCATTGCCACGCAGACCGACTCCGGCCTCATGGTGCCGGTCGTGCGCCACGCCGAGGCGCGCGACCTGTGGGCGATCGGCGCCGAAGTCGCGCGCCTGGCCGAGGCCGCGCGCAGCGGCCGCGCCGCGCGCGACGAGCTGAGCGGCTCGACCATCACCATCACCAGCCTGGGGGCACTGGGCGGCATCGTCACCACGCCGGTCATCAACCACCCGGAGGTCGCCATCATCGGCGTCAACCGCATCCTCGAGCGGCCGGTGTTCGAGGGTCCGCGCATCGTCGCGCGCAAGCTGATGAACCTCTCGTCCTCGTTCGACCACCGCGTCGTCGACGGCATGGACGCCGCGCGCTTCATCCAGGCCGTGCGCGCGCTGATGGAGGCGCCCGCGCTGCTGCTGGCCGACGACGCCGACGCGGCCGGACCTGCCTGAGCGGAGCCCACGATGAAGGAACTCACCACCACGCTGCTCGTGCTCGGCGGCGGTCCCGGCGGCTACGTTGCGGCGCTGCGCGCGGCGCAGCTGGGCGTGCCCACCGTGCTCGTCGAGGGCCAGGCGCTCGGCGGCACCTGCCTGAACATCGGCTGCATCCCGTCCAAGGCGCTGATCCACGTGGCCGACTGCTTCGAGCAGGCGCGCGCCTATGCCGCCGACTCGGCGCTGGGCATACGCAGCGCCGCACCGACGCTCGACCTGGCGCAGTCGGTGCGCTGGAAGGACGGCATCGTCAAGCGCCTGACCGGCGGCGTCGGCGCGCTGCTGAAGAAGGCCGGCGTGCGCGTCGTGCACGGCCTCGGGCAGATCGTCGACGGCAAGACGGTCGAGGTCGCTTCGCGGCAGGACGGCGGCGAGGCGCTGCGCCTGCGCTGCGAGCACCTGCTGCTGGCCACCGGCTCGGTGCCGGTCGAGCTGCCCGGCCTGCCCTTCGGCGGCCGCGTCATCTCCTCCACCGAGGCCTTGTCGCCGAGCGCGCTGCCGCGGCGCCTGGTCGTCGTCGGCGCCGGCTACATCGGGCTGGAGCTGGGCATCGCCTACCGCAAGCTCGGCGCCGAGGTGGCGGTGGTCGAGGCCACCGAGCGCGTGCTGCCGGCCTACGACGCCGAGCTGACGCGCCCGGTGCTCGCCGCGCTCAAGCGCCTGGGCGTGGTGCTGCACCTGGGCTGCAGCGTGCAGGGCCTCACCGGCGACGGCAGCGGCGTGCGCGTGCGCACGCCCACCGCCGACGAGTTCGCGCTGCCGGCCGACCAGGTGCTCGTGGCCGCCGGGCGGCGCCCGCACAGCGCGGGCTTCGGGCTCGAATCCCTGCTGCTGGACATGGCCGGGCGCGCGCTCAAGGTCGACGACCGCTGTCGCACCTCGATGCGCAACGTGTGGGCGATCGGCGACCTGACCGGCGAGCCCATGCTCGCGCATCGCGCGATGGCGCAGGGCGAGATGGTGGCCGAGCTGATCGCCGGACACGAGCGGCGCTGGATGCCCGCCGCGATCCCCGCCATCTGCTTCACCGACCCCGAGGTCGTCGTCGTCGGCCTGACGCCCGAGGCCGCCGCGCAGGCCGGCGTCGAGGCGATCGAGGCCAGCTTCCCGCTGGCTGCCAACGGCCGCGCGCTGACGCTGCAGGCCGGCGAGGGCTTCGTGCGCGTGGTCGCGCGGCGCGACAACCACCTCGTGCTCGGCTGGCAGGCGGTCGGCCACGGCGTGTCCGAGCTGGCCGCGGCCTTTTCGCAGTCGCTCGAGATGGGCGCGCGCCTGGAGGATGTGGCCGGCAGCATCCACGCCCACCCGACGCTCGGCGAAGCGGTGCAGGAGGCCGCGCTGCGGGCGCTGGGGCGCGCGCTGCACGTGTAGCGGCACGTCCCCGCGGCACGGGCCGCGTCCAGGCAAGGCGCAAGGGCTGCAGCGCCGCCCATGTTCATGGGATGGACAAGGCAGGCAGCGCCTCGCACCCTGCCGCCTCCAATCGACAGGGAGGAGACGATGAAGAAAAGACGCCCGACCACCACGCTTGCGCAGGGCCTGCTGGCGCTGTCTTCGCTTTGGGCCTGCAGCCTGCCTGCGCACGCCGCGGTGGCCATCGATGAACACTGGACCTTCGACGACGACGCCCAGGGCTGGACCGTGGCCGGCAGCGCGGCGCTCGCGCACCAGAGCGACGGCGGCGCCGGTCACGGCGGCTACCTGCTGCTCACCGACACGAACGGCAGCGACGAGTTCAGCCTCGAACTGCCCGCGGGTGCAGGCGGCGACTGGTCGCGCTTCGTCGGCGGCAGCTTCAGCTTCGACGCCCGCAACGTCAGCGGCCACGTGCCGGACTGGGGCGCCTTCGGCGCCGTCCAGATCCGCACGGCCGGCGGCGGCAGCCTCACCGCGGACCTCATCCCGCTGGGGCAACCGCCGGCCGACGGCCAGTGGCATCGCTACACGATCAAGCTCGATGAGGCCAGCTTCGGCGGCGGCCTGCGCTCGGTGCTCGCCGACGTGCAGGGGTTGAGCCTGATGACCGAATTCCACCAGACCTTCGGCAGCGACTTCGAGAGCCTGGCGATCGACAACATCCGCGTCAGCGCGGTTCCCGAGCCGGCGGCCACGGCGCTGTGGGGACTCGGCCTGTTCGCGCTGGCCGCGCGCTGGCGTCGGCGTCGCCGCACGCGCTGCTGAGGCGCTGGCGGACAAACGCCACGGCCCGGCGCCCGGCCGCGGCGCGCGCGCGCCCTGCGCGGGCGGCGGGCCGCGGACAATGCGCCGATGCAGCCGCCGACCTCGACCACCGACTATGCGCAGCAGCTCGCGCGCGGCTTTCGCTGGCTGCGCTTTGCGCCGCCGCTGGAGGCCGAGTACCGCGCGCAGCGGGACGCCAGCCTGCGCGCGCGCGTGCTCTCGATCGGCGTGCTGGGGCTCGTCGTCTGGTGCGGCTACTGGGTGCTCGACCAGCTGCGCATCGCCCCCCCTCGCGGTCGGGACGGCCATGCAGGCGAGCGTGGCGTTGCTGGGCGCAACTCGCCTGGGCGTCAGCCTGGCGATCGTCGCCGCGCTGATCATCGCCCTGCTGCGCCCGCGGCCGCGCGCGCTGCAGGCAGCGCTGCTGCTGCTGGCCCTCGCCATGGCCTGGGGCAGCGCCTACAGCGTCTACGCCTACAAGCTGCTCGGCGTCGCCGACGAGGCGAGCATCCTCGTGCTGATGATGCTGGCGCTGTTCCTGCCGATCGGCCTGCGCCTGGCCGCGCAGGTCGGCAGCGCCGTCTTCTACGTGGCCTGCGTGTACGGCCTGGCCCTGGCCGCGCCCGACCTGCCGGTGGGCGAGTCGATGATGCGCGTGGGCACGGTGCTGCTGGCCTCGATGCTGGTGCTGGCCGTCGGCAGCTACTGGCGCGAGCACCAGCAGCGCGAGCAGTTCCTCTACCGCAAGGACGCGCAGTGGCTGGCCATGCGCGACGGCCTCACGGGCCTCTACAACCGGCGCAGCTTCACGCACCACCTCGAACGCGTGCTGCGCCTGGCGCAGCGCGAGCAGCAGCCCCTGGCGCTGCTGCTGCTGGACCTCGACCACTTCAAGGCCTACAACGACAGCCACGGCCATCCGGCCGGCGACGAGGCGCTGCGCCGCATCGGCCAGGCGCTCGAGCACTTCGCGGCGCGGCCGCTGGACATGGCGGCGCGCCTGGGCGGCGAGGAGTTCGCGCTGCTGCTGCACGACAGCAGCCCCCGGCACGCGCAGGCCAGTGCACAGGCGCTGGTGCATGCCGTGCAGGCCCTGGCGATCGCGCATGGCGCAAGCCCGGTGGCCGAGGTGCTCACCGTCAGCGTGGGCATGGCCTTGCGGCGGGACGGCGAGACGCCGCAGGCCTTCTACTCGCGCGCCGACCGCCTGCTCTACGAGGCCAAGCACAGCGGCCGCAACCGTTGCTGTGGCGAGGCGCCTGCGCAAGGCGACGAGGCCGCGCCCGCCCGCCCGCCCGCGGCAGCTTCGGCCGCGGCGGGCCTGGCGTAGCGCGACGGCGGCGCGCGCAAGCCCTGCGTCAACGGCCCGGGGCGGCCGCTTGTCGCTTGCGCGCCGCGAGCGCCCGTGCGCAGCCGACGATGAGCGTGAAGGCCGCGAGGAAGGCCGCGCTCCAGCAGGCCGCGGCCAGCACCAGCAGCAGGCTGGCCTGCGCGTCGGCGAAGGCCGCGCCGGCGCGCAGCAGCGCCGCGGCGGCCACGAGGGCCGTGGCCCGCTGCGGCAGGCGCTGCCCGTCGCGGGGCCGCCCGGCCTTCAGCAGCATGGTGTTGAGCATCACGTTGAGCGTGAGCGAGCCCAGCGCGCCGATGGTCACGAGATGCAGCGCCGCGGTGCGCGCGGGCCCGGAGGGCGTCAGCCCCATCGCCAGCAGGCCGAGCGCAAGCCAGGCGTAGCCGCTGGCCAGGCTCGCGAGGTCCGGTCGCCCCCGGCACGCCCACAGGCGCCAGCGCGCCATGCGCACGAGGCTGAGCACGCCGGCAAGCGCGCAGGCGGCGCGCAGCGCGAGGTCCGGGCCGGGCAGCAGCGCCAGCACGAGGGCGGCGGCCAGCAGCGCGAGCACCGCAGTCTCGAGCTGCGGCTGCACCCGCGGCACGAGCAGCTCGCCCTGCTTGTAGAGCTGCCCGGCGGCTTCGGCGGCGACCAGGCGCCCGCCCATGAAGGTCATCAGCGCGGCCAGCAGCAGCACGATCGCGCCGGCACCCGCGGGCTGGGCCATCGCCCCTGCGGCAAGCATCGCCCCGTCGAAGCTCACCGCCGCCGCGCACAGCGCGGCCAGCAGCGTCGGCAGCACCTTGTTGCGCAGCTTCTTGGCGGCGCGAAAGAGCCTGGGCGTCATCTGCAGCGCCAGTGCCAGCGCGAAGGCGGCATCGAGCACGAAGGCCAGCGCCGGCTGCTGCGGCCAGGCGAGGAAGGCCAGCCGCGCTGCCAGCCACAGCGCGAGCAGCACGCGCAGCCGCGCCCGCGGCAGCGGCGGCAGCTGGTAGCCGGCGATCACCGCCAGCGCGAAACCCAGCAGCATCTCGTGCGCGTGCCCAAGCGGCGTGGCCAGCAGCCGCGGCGCAGGCACCCAGCCCAGCATGCCCAGCACCGACCACGGCAGCAGCAGCGCGGCGTAGAGGCTGGCGGCGGGGAAGAAGAGGGCCTGTGGCGAACCCGTCGGTCGCGCGGGTGCCGCGCTGCGCCCGGGCGTCGACGACGCCGCGCCGGGCGGCGGCGCAGGGACGGGGACCGTGGCAGGCGTGGGCATGATCGGCGCGGCGGGCCCGGCCATGCTAGCCAAGGCCGGCACCGCCGCGTGCCGCCAAGGGTCTTGCGCGCGTCCCGACGCGGCGGTCGTGTGCAGTGCTCAATCCAGCGTGCCGAAGCGCGTGTCGATACCTTCGAGCAGGCGGTCCAGCAGCGCGAGCAGGCGCTCGATGTTCACGGGCTTGGTGACGTAGTGGGCCGCGCCGGACTGCATCGCGTCGTCGACGCGGTCGGCGGTGGCGTTGGCCGAGACGACGACGACGGGGATGTGCGCGGTCGCGGCATCCTGCGTGAGCTGCCGCAGGATCTCCAGGCCGTCGAGGTCGGGCAGCTGCAGGTCCAGCAGCACGAGGTCGGGCAGGTCGCGCCGGATCGCCGCGAGCCCTTGCGCGCCGCGGGCGAAGACCTGCAGCCGCACCTGCGGCCGCCTCGCGAGCAGGCCGCGCATCACCTCAGCGTTGGCCTCGTTGTCCTCGATGCAGTAGAGCAGGCGCTGCCGGTAGCGGGCCGGGGCCGCTTGCATCGCCTGCGCCGAGGCGCTCGCGTGGGCGCCGTTGCCTTTCGTCGGCGCCGGCGATGGCGCGGCGCTTGCGCGCGGCAACTGCAGGCCAAAGCGGCTGCCCGCGCCGGGCTGGCTCTGCAGCGCGACCGTGCCGCCCATCTGCTCGACCAGGCGCTTGACGATGACGAGCCCGATGCCGGTGCCTTCGATACCGCTCTGTTCGCGGCCCAGGCGGTTGAAGGGCTGGAACAGCGCGCGCTGCTGTTCGGGGCTGAGCCCGAGCCCGGTGTCGTCGACCTCGATGCGCACCGTCGCCGCGTCGAGCGCGTGCGCGCGCAGCGTGATGCGCCCGCCCTCGACGTTGTACTTCACGGCGTTGGACAGCAGGTTGGCCAGCACCTGCTTGAGGCGCGTCGGGTCGGCGCGGACCGCGAGCGCGGCGTCGACCGGGTCGACCTGCAGCTGGATCGAGCGCCGCGCCGCGGCCGACTCGACCATCGCGACGCAGGCCTGCAGCAGCGGCGCCAGCGGCACCGTCTCGAGCTCCAGGCGCAGCGTGCCGGCGTCGATGCGCGAGAGGTCCAGCACGTCGTTGATCATCGCCAGCAGGTGCCAGCCGGCCTGCAGCGTGCCGGCGACCCAGCGCGCCTGATGCGGCGGCAGCGGCGCCTTGGCGTCGCGCTCGAGCAACTGACTGAAGCCGAGGATGGCGTTCAGCGGCGTGCGCAGCTCGTGGCTCATGCGCGAGAGGAACTCGCTCTTGGCCTGGTTGGCGGCCTCGGCGCGATCGCGCGCGCTCGGCGTCCTGCAGCTGCAGGCGCTCGGTGATGTCTTCGGCCACGCCGAGCAGCCGCCGCGGCGCGCCCTCGGCGTCGCGCAGCACGCGCAGCGAGGTCTGCGCCTGGCGGATGCTGCCGTCGCGATGCACGAGCCGGGTGATCTGCGGCTCGGCCTGCGGCGCGGGGCCGGCCAGCGCGGCGATGCGGGCGCGCTCGGCGAGGCGGTCCTCGGGGTGGACCATCTGCGCAAGCTCCCGGCCGACCAGCTCGCCGGGCGCGCAGCCGACCATCTCGTGCATGCGCGGATTGGCCACCAGGACGACGCCGCGCGTGTCGGCGTAGAGGATGCCGATCGGCGCCTGCTCGAGGATGCTGCGCAGGCGCTGCTCGGTCTCGCGCAGCGTGGCCTCGGTGCGTTCGCGCTCGCCGATCTCGTGCTGCAGTTCGAGCGTGCGCGCGGCCACCGCCTGCTCGACCTGGCGCGTGCGCCCGGTCATCGCCAGCAGGGCCGCGGCCAGCAGCGCCGCCGCGATCATGCCGGCGCCCGAGAACACCCACGCGCTGCCGTGGCCGACTTCCGGAACGGTGTTCGCCGACGCCGACAGCCGCAACGCCCAGCGCCGTCCGGCGAAGGGGATGGCCTGCACCTGCTGCAGCCCATCGGCGCGCGCGGCCTCGCAGCTCGCGGTGCCGGCCAGCCTGGACTCGGCGCCGGCAAGCCCCGTGTCGACCAGGCAGGCGCGCAGGTAGCCGGGCAGGCCCTGGAAGGTCGCGCCGCCGGCGCGGGCGGCGTCGAAGGCGACGAAGAGCAAGGCCTGCGGCGTGCGCCGTCCGCTGTGGCCGTTCGTCGCCGCGCCGGCCGCCGGCAAGGGCTGGGCAGGCTGCGACGACTGCAAGGGCCGCAGCGGCTGCAGCGACTGCGCGACGACGACGAGCGGCGCCGCGGTACCCTACAGCAGCCGCAGCGGCGGCGTCGCATGCGCGTCGGTGCTCTGCAGCGCCTGCGCAAGGGCCTCGCGCGCGGCGGCGACGGCGTGCAGGTCGAGCCCCGGGCGCACGGCATCGCCGGCCTCGGGAACGGTCTGGCGCACGACCTGGCGCACGAGGATGGCGCGCCCGTCGCCCGCAGCCGCCTGCACCGCGCCTGTGGGCGCCATCGACGCGTCGGCCTCGGCGGTGCCGACCGCCTGCGGGCCGACCCAGCGCGAGAGCCACGGCGCCGCCGCGCGCTGCAGCGCCGCCTCGTCCTGCGGGCCGGGCGCGGCAAGGTAGGCCTGCATCGCCGCGAGCGCGGCGCGGGATTCGCGCAGCTGGTCGAGCACGGCCAGCGTGGCCGCCTGCGCGTCGCGGCTGAAGAGATCCTGCCGGCGCTGGCGGTCCCACTGCGCGACCTGGATCGTCGCTTCGGCCAGCAGGATGAGCGCGGCCAGCAGCGGTAGGCCGACGCTCAGGCGGCGCGGCGCCCAGTCGGCGCGCGGCCGCCCGATCAGGGACAGGGCGATCGGCGTGGCGGCGATGACGCCCAGGGCATCGCCCAGCCACCAGGTCCACCAGGCGGTCGGGGCCGTCGCGGTCGGCATCACGCCGCCGAGCATCATCGTGGCCAGGGTCAGCGTTGCGCTCAGCGTGCAGGGCAGCAGGGCGCCGAGCAGGCAGAAGGCGACGATGTCGCGCGGCTCGCGCAGCGGCCAGTCGCGGCCCTCGCGCAGCGCACCCGGGCCCAGCAGCAGCCGTGCGCCGAGCGCGGCCTGCGCCGCCGCGGCCAGGCCGTTGACGGCGGCCACCAGCCAGGGGATGAGGAGGTTCGACGCCGGCCGCGGGCCGGAGAGCAGCGCGCTCACGAGGAAGGCGGCCAGCGCCACGCCGGGCAGCACGCGCCAGCCGTAGACGAGGCTGGCGGCCAGCGCGATGCCCGCGGCCGGGAAGGTCGAGGCCGCGAAGCCCGGCATCACGGCCAGCGCCAGCGCGATCCAGGCGGCGGCCGCGTACAGCAGCGCGGCCATCGTCGCGGGCAGGAGCGTGGCGATGAAGCCCCGAGACGGCGGGAGGTCGATCCCCATGGCGCGCGCTGGCAGTCGTTGGGCGAGCGCCGCACCTTAGCACCGCAAGCCGCGCCAAGCCGGCCACAATCGCGGGATGGACACGCCGCAGACCCAACCCTCGCCGCCGCCGCCTCCCCCGTTGCCCGACCGCCTCGCGGTCGACCCGACGAGCCGCTATCACGTGGCCGCGGTGTTCGAGCACGACGTGGGCATCCGCTTCAACGGCCGCGAGCGCCGCGACGTCGAGGAGTACTGCGTCAGCGAGGGCTGGATCAAGGTCGCCGCGGGCAAGACGGTGGACCGCCGCGGGCGGCCGCTGCTGCTGACCCTCAAGGGCCGCGTCGAAGCCTTCTACCGCTGACGGCGCGCGCGACGATGAAGGTCTTCTACTGGGTGATGGGCGTGCTCATCGTCGGCACGCTCGTGCCCTCGGTGCTCTTCTTCGTGCTGCACCTGGCCACCGGCTCCTACGACCACGGGCAGCGCGCGAAGACGCTCTGGAACATCTCGCGCGTGTTCGCGCTCGTGGCCTTCAACATCCTGATCTGGGGCCACGTCGTCGTCGGGCTCTGGCGCATCTGGTTCAACTGACGGCGCCCGCGCGCCCCTGAAGGAGCAAGCATGCGCCTCACCTTCGTCGGCGCCGCGCAGGAGGTCACCGGCTCGTGCATCCTGGTCGAGAGCGGCGAGCTGCGCTTCCTCGTCGACTGCGGCATGTTCCAGGGCGGGCGCGACGCGCAGCTGCGCAACCTGCAGGCCTGGCCCTTCGATCCGCGCACGATCGACTTCGTGCTGCTGACGCACGCGCACATCGACCACAGCGGCCTGCTGCCGCGCCTGGCCGCGCTGGGCTTTGGCGGGGCGATCCACACCACGCGCACCACCGCCGACCTGCTGCCGGTGATGCTGGCCGACAGCGCCCACATCCAGGAGGTGGCGTGGACGCGCGCGCAGCGCCGGCAGGCGTCCGGCCGCGGGCGTGCGGCGCGTCCCGTCGTGCCGCTGCTCTACACCGTGGCGCAGGCCGAGGCCTGCATCGAACAGCTGCGCGGCGCGCCCTACGACGCCGAAGTCCGCCCGCACGAGGCCGTGCGCTGCATCTTCCGCGACGCCGGCCACATCATCGGCTCGGCGAGCCTCGAGGTCTGGCTGCGCGAGGGCGAGCGCACGCACAAGCTGGTGTTCTCCGGCGACCTCGGCCAGCCGGGGCGGCCGGTGGTGCGCGATCCGACGCCGATCGCCGAGGCCGACGTGCTGGTGGTCGAGTCGACCTACGGCAACCGACTGCACCGGCGCCTGGACGCCACGCTGGACGAGCTCGTCGAGGTGATCGAGGAGACGCTGCGCAGGCGTCAGGGCAACATCATCATCCCGGCCTTCGCGCTCGGACGCACGCAGGAACTGCTGAGCCTGCTGGCCCGCTTGCGCCAGCAGGGCCGGCTGCCGCCGATGCGCGTCTTTGTCGACTCGCCGATGGCGCAGCGGGTGACCGAGATCACGGCCCACCATCCCGAGGTGCTGGACGACGAGACGCGCGCGCTGCTGGCACGCGGCGGCGGCGCGCGCGACGGCATGACGCTGACCTTCACGCGCAGCGTGGACGAATCGGTGGCGCTCAATCGCGTCAAGGCCGGCGCGATCATCGTGGCGGCCAGCGGCATGTGCGACGCCGGGCGCATCCAGCATCACCTGCGCCACCACCTCGGGCGGCCCGAGTGCGCGATCGTCATCATCGGCTTCCAGGCCGAAGGCACGCTCGGGCGGCGGCTGGTCGACGGCGTCAAGCGCGTGCGCCTCTTCGGCGAGGACGTCCCGGTGCGCGCGAGCATCCACACCATCGGTGGCCTCTCCGCCCACGCCGACCGCGACGCGCTGCTGCAGTGGCTGCGCGGCTTTCGCCACGCGCCCGCGCAGTGCTTCGTCGTTCACGGCGAGGCCGAGACCGCCCGCGGCTTCGCGAGCACGATCCACGAGCAACTGGGCTGGCCGGCGCAGGCGCCGCGGGCGGGGCAGACGATCGAGATCGGCTGACGCCCGCCGCGTGGCGCAGCACCTGTCTTGCTCCCTCTCCCACGCGTGGGAGAGGGCAGGGGTGAGGGTGCTGCGGTGCGCCACCACCCTCACCCCGACCCTCTCCCGCAGGGCGGGAGAGGGGGTGGTCCCTGCGACGCGCTCGGCCTGTCGGCTCAACCCGTCATCACCGCCTTCTCTTCGGCGCGCGCCTTGCGTGCCGGGGGCGTGGGCTGCGGGTAGCGCGACGGGTCCCAGCGGTGCAGCAGTTCGGCCTCGCGGGCGCGGGCGATGGCGAGGTTGGCGAGCTTGACGTGGCCGTAGCCGCGCACGAGCTGCGGCACTTCGGCGATCGCCGTGGCCAGCGCCAGGCGTTCGGCCGACAGGCCCTGCTGCAGCTCGGCCACGCGGGCCTCGAAGTCGATGATGAGCTGGCGCTCCATGCGGCGCTCGGCGCTGTGGCCGAAGGGGTCGAGCACGCTGCCGCGCAAGGCCTTGCCGCGCGCGAGGACCTTCAGCAGCGGCATCAGCCAGGAGCCGAAGCTCATCTTCTGCGGCGGCTTGCCGTGGCGCGCCCGCGCCAGCAGCGGCGGCGCCATGTGGAAGCGGATCTTCAGCTCGCCCTCGAACTGGTCGTGCAGCGCGCGCCGGAAGTCGCCGTTGGTGAAGAGCCGCGCTACCTCGTACTCGTCCTTGTAGCTCATCAGCTTGAGCAGGCTCTTCGCCACCGCCTTCGCGAAGGGCAGGGCGTCGTCGCCGCCGAGCGCACGCTCGCGCTCCTGCGCGCCTTGCAGCGTGCGCGCGAAGCGCTCGGCCCAGGCGCGGTTGCCCCAGGCGGTGAGCAGCACGCGCGCGCGCTCGAGCAGCGCGGGCAGTTCCTCGGCGCCGCCGTCGTCCTCGGTCGCGCCGGGTTCGCGCAAGGCCGCCAGCGCCTGCGGCTGGGCGGCGGCGAGGCGCCCGAGCGCGAAGGCGAGATGGTTGGTCGCCACCGCGACGCCGTTGAGCTCGATGGCGCGGCGCAGCGCCGCCAGGCCCACCGGGACCAGGCCGCGCTGCCAGGCGTAGCCCAGCGCGACGATGTTGGCGGTCATGGTGTCGCCGAGGAAGTCCAGCGCCAGCGCCTGCGCGTCGAAGGTCTGCACGCGCTCGGCGCCGACGGCGAACTGCAGCTTGGCCAGCAGCGCCGGGACGTGCAGCTGCGCGTCGGGCTTGCGCACGCTCTCTGCCACCGGCGTGGGGTGGGTGTTGGCGAGCACGCGCGTGCGGCCGCGGCTCATGGTCTGCAGCGCCTCGGGCGCGGCGGCGACGACGAGGTCGCAGGCGAGCACGGCGTCGCACTGCTGGGCGTCGATGCGCGCCTGGTTGAGCATCGCCTCCTCGCGCGCTACGCGCACGAAGGACATCACCGCGCCGCCCTTCTGCGCGAAGCCCATGAAGTCGAGCACGCTGGCGTGCAGGCCCTCGAGGTGCGCGGCCATGGTGATGAGCGCGCCGACGGTGACGACGCCGGTGCCGCCGACGCCGGTGACCAGCAGGTCGTAGGGCCCGGGGCCTTCGATGGCCGGCGGCAGCGGCAGCGCCTGCACGCGCTGCAGGAAGGCCTCGCGCTGGCTGTCGAGCAGGCCCGAGTGGCGGCGCGGCTTGCCGCCCGTGACGCTGACGAAGCTCGGGCAGAAGCCGTCGAGGCAGCGGTAATCCGGGTTGCAGGCGCTCTGGTCGATGCGGCGCTTGCGCCCGAGCGGCGTCTCGTGCGGCAGCACGGCCACGCAGTTGCTCTGCATGCTGCAGTCGCCGCAGCCCTCGCAGACCGCGTCGTTGATGAAGAGGCGCTTGGGCGGGTCGGCCAGCTCGCCCTTCTTGCGGCGGCGGCGCTTCTCGGCGGCACAGGTCTGCTCGTAGATGAGCACGGTGACGCCGGGGGTCTGCCGCAGGCGGCGCTGCACCTCGTCGAGCGCATGCCGCTCGTGGAACTCGGTGCCTGCGGGGAAGCGGCCCTTGATCGCGGCGTACTTGCCGATGTCGTCGCTGAGCACGACGACCTTGGCCACGCCCTCGCTCTCGACCTGGCGCGCGATGGCGTCGACGCTGGTGCCGCCGTCCACCGGCTGGCCGCCGGTCATCGCCACCGCGTCGTTGTAGAGGATCTTGTAGGTCATCGTCGCCTTGGCCGCGACCGCCTGGCGGATGGCGAGGTAGCCGCTGTGGAAGTAGGTGCCGTCGCCCAGGTTCTGGAACATGTGCGGCGTCTTCGAGAACATCGCCTGCGAGACCCAGTCCACGCCCTCGCCGCCCATCTGGAGGAAGCCGGTGGTGTCGCGCTCCATCCAGGTCGCCATGACGTGGCAGCCGATGCCCGCGCGCGCCTGCGATCCCGCGGGGACGACGGTGCTGGTGTTGTGCGGGCAGCCGGCGCAGTAGTAGGGCTGGCGCCTGACCGCGTCGGCGATGTTGGAGAGCAGCTCGGGCACGGTGAAGTCGCGCACGTGCTCGTGGCGGTCGAGCGTGCCGTCGTGGCGCGCCAGCCAGTCGGCGACGATCTCGATCAGCCGCGAGGGGCGCGTCTCGCCGATCGCGCTCACCAGCGGCGCGCCCAGCGCGTCGTGCTTGCCGACGATGCGCGGGCGCACGGCGGCGTTGTAGAAGAGGGCGCGCAGCTGGTTCTCGACCAGGCCTGCCTTCTCCTCGACCACCAGGATCTCGTGCAGGCCCTGCGCGAAGCGACGCAGCGACTGCGCCTCGATCGGCCAGACGAGCCCGAGCTTGCGCACGCGCACGCCCGCCTCGGCAAGCTGCGCGGGGGTGATGGCCAGGCGGCGCAGCACTTCCATCAGGTCGTGGTGCGCCTTGCCCGCGGTGAGGATGCCCACGCGCGCCTGCGGCGAGGCGATGATGTCGCGGTCGATCGTGTTGACGCTGGCGAAGGCCTCGACGGCCACGCGCTTGGCGGCGAGCCGCACCTCGATCTCCGGCGAGGGGCGGTCGTTCTCGCGGTGGTGCAGGCCGCCGGGCGGCGCGCGGTGGCCGGTGGCGCGCGCGGCGGCCTCGGCGTCCAGCCAGGCGGCCCGCCGCGCGAGGATGCGGTCGAGGTCGACGGTGGCGCTGCTCTCCACCACCTCCGAGGGCGCGGCCAGCCCCACCCAGGCGCCGCTGTAGCGGCTGAGCGCGTAGCCGTAGAGGCCGAACTCGATCAGGTCGGAGACGTCGGCCGCGGCCAGCACCGGCATGCCGAAGGCGGCGAGGACGGCGTCGCTCTGGTGCGGCATCGAGCTCGAGACGCAGCCGTGGTCGTCGCCCGCCACGGCGACGACGCCGCCGTGCGGCGAGCTGCCGTAGGCGTTGCCGTGGTGCAGTGCGTCGGCCGCGCGATCGACGCCCGGGCCCTTGCCGTACCACATCGCGAACACGCCGTCGCAGGTCCGCTCGGCGTCGCCCTCGACGCGCTGGGTGCCGAGCACGGCGGTGGCGCCGAGCTCCTCGTTGACCGCCGGCAGGAAGCGGATGCCGGCCTGGGTGAAGCGCTCGCCGGCCTTCCACACCTGCTGGTCGACGGCCCCGAGCGGCGAGCCGCGGTAGCCGGAGAGGAAGCCCTGGGTGGCCAGGCCCGCGGCCTCGTCGGCGCGACGCTGCATCAGCAGCACGCGCAGCAGCGCCTGCGTGCCGGTGCAGAAGACCGAGCCCTGCTCGGCCCAGAGGCTGTCGCTGAGCTGGTAGTCGGGGCGCACGAGCGGACGGTCGGACATGGCGGGCCTTTCGAGGACGGCGGGCGGACGACGCGGCAAGGCGTGCCGGCAGGCGGCAGGCACGCGGGCAAACGCGGCAGGGTAGTCCGGATCGGGAAGCAGAAGCTGCTCTTTTGCCCGCGGATTCGCTAGAGTCCAAGCAAATCCTTTCCCGAACCGGCCATGAGCGCGCAGGAAGAACTCGACCCCTACAGCCGCCGCCTGCTGCTGGAGCTGATGCGCGATTCGCGCCAGACGGTGCAGGAGCTGGCCGACGCCGTCGGCCTGTCGACCAGCCCGTGCTGGAAGCGCATCAAGACGATGGAGGAGCGCGGCGTGATCCGCGGCTACACCGCGCGCGTCGACCCCGAGAAGGTCGGCCTTGGCCTCACCGTGATCGTCGAGGCCAACCTCGCGCGCCACCGGCAGGAGCAGGTGCGCAGCTTCGAGGACGAGATCGCCGCCATCCCCGAGATCGTGCAGTGCCTGAGCACGACCGGCGAGAGCGACTACGTGATGACGGTGATGGTGGCCGACATCAAGTGCTTCGAGCGCTTCCTGCACGAGACGCTGCTGCGCATGCCCGGCATCACGCACGTGCGCTCGCGCATCGTGCTGCGCGAGCTCAAGGGCCGGACCCAGCTGCCCCTGCCGGCGCCGCCGCCGGCCCCCGCGCGCGCGCGGCGCGGCTGATGCCGCTGATGCCGCTGATGCGGCGCGCCGCGCCGCTTCAGTCCGGCGCCGGCCCGGCCAGCCCCAGCTCGCGGATGGCCTGCAGCAACTGGTCGCTGAAGTAGGGCTTGGCAAGGAAGCCGTCCATGCCCGCGGCCTGTCCGCGCGGCCAGGCGTCCTGCCGGCTGTGGCCGGTGACGGCCAGGATCCTGGTGGGCGTGCGGCCCTCGCGACGCTCCTGCTCGCGCCAGCGGCGCGTCACCTCGCCGCCGTCCAGGTCCGGCATTTCCCAGTCCAGCAGCACGAGGTCGAAGGCCTCGCCGGCCAGCGCATCGAGCGCCTGCTGGCCGTTGTCGGCGACGACGACGCGTGCCCCCAGGTTCTCGAGCATGCTGCGTGCCACCAGCTGGTTGACCGGGTTGTCCTCGGCCAGCAGCACGCGCAGGCCGGCCAGGGGGCGCGCGGGCGCGTCGGGGCTGGGCGCGGCCGCCTGCGCCTGCGGCAAGGGGTCCAGGGCCTTCAGCAGCGCCGCCAGAAGCTGCGACAGCCGCAGCGGCTTGTACAGGCTGACCATCTCCCCGGTGATGCTGGCCGGCGCCGCGCTCGTGATCGACGACAGCAGCAGCACCGGCACCGTGCCCAGCTCGCGCAGGCGCCGCGCCAGTTCGTCCAGCGCGTGCGCGTCGGCGCTGTCCTGCAGCGCCTGCGCGTCGACCAGCACCACGCTGCGCGCCGGCAGCCCGGCCAGTCGCGGATCGTCCAGCCGTGCGCTGGCGTGCACGCGCGGCACGCGCAACTGCAGCATGTCCGACACCGTCCAGTGCAGGAAGCGGTTGGCGCTGACGAGCCAGAGCTCGCCCATCGCCGGCAGTTGCGGATAGTCGTACGGGCTGCCTGCCGGGACGCTCTGCAGCGGCAGCTCGACCCAGAACACCGAGCCCTCGCCGGGCGTGCTGCGCGCTCCGACCTCGCCGCCCATGTGCTCGGCCAGGCGGCGGCAGATCGACAGCCCGAGGCCACTGCCGCCGTGCAGGCGCGCGGTGTCCCCGCCGGCCTGCGCGAAGGGCTGGAACAGGCGGGCCAGCGCCGCCTCGTCCAGGCCCGGCCCGCTGTCGTGGACTTCGACGCGCAGGCGCCCGGGTGCTGCCACCCGGGCGCAGAGCTGCACGCCGCCGCTTGCGGTGAACTTGACGGCGTTGGAGGCGAAGTTGGCGAGGATCTGGCGCAGCCGCAGCGGATCGCCGAGCACGCGGTGCGGCAGGTCGGGGTCCAGGCTCACGCCGATCTCCAGCCCCTTGGCGTGGGCCTGCGGCGCGAACAGGTGGGCGATGCCGAAGATCGTCGTGCGCAGCGGGAACTCCACGCGTTCGATCGTCAGCCGGCCAGCCTCGAGCTTGGCGTAGTCGAGCACGTCGTCGACCAGGCTGCGCAGCAGGGCCGCGCTCTGCCGCATCAGGCCGAGCATTTCGCGCTCCTGCGCGCGCGACAGGCCGCTGGTGGTCAGCAGCTCGGCCAGGCCGATCACGGAATTGAGCGGCGTGCGCATCTCGTGCGTGGTGTTGACCAGCAGCAGGTCCTTGGCATTGGCTTCGGCGCGCGCCTCCTCGCGCTCCGCGGCCAGGCGCTCGGCCACCCGCTGCAGCGCGGCCTGCTTGGCTTCGCGCTGGCGCACCGACAAGGCCATCAGCGTGCCCAGCAGCGCCGTCGAGGCGAGCATGGTCGCGACGGAGACCACGGGCTCGGTGTTGGCGGCAATCGTCGGCGTCCACGCGCCCAGGACGACGGCCAGCCGCACCGTGACGAACCACAGCAGCGCCGCGCCCAGCAGCGCAAGCCCGCGCCGCACGGCGCCAGCGAGGATCAGGCAGGCCGGGAAGACCAGCAGCCACCAGCTGACCGCGGATCCTGGCACCGCGCCGGTGACGGTCACGAGGATGCTCAGGAACACCGTGTAGAGCGCGCCCAGCAGGCACATGCCGGTGAGGTGCCGGGCCCCCGGGTCGTCGCGCGAGACCGAAGCCGGGCGAAGCTCGACCCACGCGCCGATGGCCAGTGCAAGCGCGAAGACCGTCCAGTGCGTCCTGGGCAG
>CAUJJO010000033.1 GCA_963205125.1 Pseudomonadota bacterium
GAGGCCGGCGACCATCAGCGCGATCGCGTTCCAGCCGAGGAAGCCGGTGCTGCCGAGCATGAAGGCCTGCTTGCCGCGCAGCGCGTCGGGCGAGACGACGGTGATGAGGTCGCTGATCGCGCCCAGCAGCACGCCGACGACGACGCCGGCCAGCAGCAGCCGCAGCGTCTGCACCGCGCCGCGCGCGAGCACCAGCGTGAGCGTCACGCCGGCCAGCGCGCCGACGAAGGCCGCGGTGACCAGGCCCACGCGCTCGATCCAGGCCACCGTCGCCAGGCTGATGGCGTGCCCGGACAGCGTCGCGCCCGCCAGCACCAGCACCGCGCCCAGGCCCGCGCCCGCAGCGCTGCCGAGCAGGTAGGGGTCGGCCAGCGGGTTGCGGAACAGGCCCTGCGCGATCGCGCCCGAGAGGCCAAGCAGCGCGCCCACGAGCCCCGCACCCAGCGTGCGCGGCAGGCGGATCTGGCCGATCAGCAGCGCGGCGTCGTCGCCCTGCAGATCGGCCCAGAGTGCCCGCGGCGACAGGCCTGCCGGCCCGGTGGCCAGGCCTGCGGCCAGGCCGACGACGACCGCCACCAGCAGCCACGCCGCCAGCCGCCGACGCACCGAGAGGTTGGCCTGCGCAGCCGCTCCCGTGGCGACGAGGGTCGAGGTGTTCATCGCGACGACGCTCCCTGCGCGGCCAGCGGCGGCAGCCGCTGCAGGCAGTCGACGAGCGCTTCGGCGGCCTCGCCCAGCCGCGGCCCGGGGCGGATCAGCATCTCGTAGCGCGGCGATTCGAAGCCGCAGAGCCCGCCGCTCTGCACCGCGGGAATCGCGCTCCAGCCCGGTCGCCGCGCCAGCGTCGCCAGCTCGCGCTGCACGCCCATCACCACCTGCGGGCGGGCGCGCACGACGAACTCCGGGTTGAGCTTGGGGAAGGGCCCGAGCTCGGCAGGAACGATGTTGACGAGGCCAAGCCGCGCCAGCGTCTGGCCGACGAAGGAACTCGCGCCCGCGGCATAGGGCCCGCCGCCGATCTCGAAGTAGACGCGCGCACCGTGCAGCGCGGGCGGCACGCGCGCCGCGGCGGCGTCGAGCTCGCGCTCGATGCGTGCCCAGGCGCGCACGCCGGCCTCCTCGTTGCCCAGCAGCCGCGCAACCAGCAGCAGCGTGCGGCGCACGTCGGCATGCGTCTCCGAGCGCAGGCGCATGACGCGAAAGCCCAGCGCCTGCAGCCGCTCGAGCGAGCGCGCGGAGAGCGAGGCGAGCACGAGGTCCGGCTTCAGCGCGGCGATCGCCTCGATCTGCGCGTCGTCGAGGCCCCCCAGGCGCGGCAGGCCCTCGATCTGCGGCGGCCAGTCGGAATAGCGGTCGACGCCGACGAGCCGCGGCCCGGCCCCGGCGACCCAGACCATCTCGGTCAGCGAGGGCAGCATCGAGACGATGCGCTTGGGCGGCGCGCTCAGGCGGTGCTCGGTGCCGGCGTCGTCGCGCACGACGATGTCCGCGGCGCGCACGCTCGCTGCGCCCAGGGTCGCGAGCAGCGTCGCCGCGGCCACGAGCGCTGCAGCCAGGCGCCGCCGCGGCCGCGGCCGCAAGGAGTGGTCGGTGCAGGCGGCGCGGCCGTCCATCAGGGGTCCGTCCACGGCTCCTCCTTCACGCGCAGTTCGCAGCCCGCGACCATCAGGGTGACGCGGCGGCAGCAGGCCGCCACGGCCTGGTGCAGATGGCCCAGCGCGTCGACCGCGGCGCGCGCCTGGGCCGCCATCGGCATCAGGCCCAGGCCGATCTCGTTGGACACCAGCACGACCGGGCAGACGCTGCCGCGCAGCGCGGCAAGCAGCGCGTCCTGCTCCTGCGCCCAGCCCAGCGGCGGCCTGGCCTGCGGCGGCGGCAGCAGGCACTGCGTGGCCCACAGCGTGAGGCAGTCGACGACGAGCATGCGCCCCGGCTCGGCCAGGCGCGCAAGCGTGGCGCCAAGGGCCGCCGGCGCCTCGACCGTCTCGAGGGCAGCGAGGCGCGCGGCGCGGTCGGCGCGATGGCGCGCGATGCGGGTGGCCATCTCCTCGTCGGCGGCAAGCGCCGTGGCCACCAGCGTGGCGCGATGGGACGCGTCCGCCGCCAGCCACTGCCGCGCGCGCTGCTCGGCCGCGCGCGACTTGCCGCTGCGCGCGCCGCCGAGGATCAGCTCGTGCGGCAAGCGCGTCATGGCGCGGACCCTGCAGCGCGCACGGCGGCGGCGTTCGGCATGTTCGGCATGCGCATCGGGCGATCCCGCGGCACCCGGCTCAGAGCGAGGACCAGCGCAGGCTCAGGCTCGCGCTGCGGCCCGGCGTGGTGTAGCCGTAGGCGCGCTCGTAGGCCTTGTCGCCGAGGTTGTCGACACGGGCATCGAGCACCCAGCCCGCGGCAATCGGCTTGCTGGCGTAGACGCCCACGAGCGCGTAGCCGCCGAGCGCGCGCGTGTTGCCGGCGTTGTCGAAGCGCCGGCCCACCGCCTGCACCTCGCTGCCCAGCGTCCAGCCGGCCCAGCTGGATTCGGCCCCGAAGCTCGCCAGCCGGCGCGCGCGCCGCGCGAGGATCTTGTCGTTGCTCAGGTTGCGCGGGTCGTGCCAGTCGGTCGAGCCGCGCAGCGTCACTCCAGCCAGGCGCGTGCGGCCGGAGAGCGTCACGCCCTCGAGCCGCGCGCGGCCGACGTTGACGTAGCAGCCGAAGGCGTCGGCGCAGGGGCCGGCGGCGCCGAAGTTGATCAGGTTCTGCAGCCGGTTGCGCCAGACGCCGAGCTGCAGCGTGCTGTCCTTGTCGGCCCAGCGCAGGCCGATCTCGGCGTTGCGGCCGCTCTCGGGAACGAGGGCCGGGTTGCCGTAGGGGCTGAAGCGCTGGTAGAGCGTGGGCACGCGAAACGAGCTGGCGAGCGCGGCGTGCACGCGCCATTGCGGCGCGAAGGCGAAGCCCCAGGCCAGGCTGCCGGTGCTCTTGCCGCCGAACTCGCTGTCGTCGTCGCGGCGCAGGTTCGCCTGCAGCGAGTGCGCGCCGAGGTCCGCGCGCCAGCCCAGGCCCAGCGCGTTCTGGTGCCGCTTGCCGCCAAAGCCGGCGTTGAAGGCGTCGGGCGCGTTCTCCAGCCGGTCGTCGCGGCGCTCGAGCGTGGCGCTCAGCAGGTTCGCGCCGATGCGCTGCTCGTGCTGCAGCATGGCGGTGCCAAGCGTCGTCTGGGTGCGATAGAAGCTCGGCTGCGTCTCGTAGGTCGAGCGCGTGCGGCCGAGCTGCGCGCGCGTCGTCGCGCCCTCGCTCCATTGCGCCCGCCACGACAGGCCGGCGGTGGCCAGGCGGTGCCTGGATTCGTCGTCCTGCCCCGGCGTGAAGTCGTCGTAGCCGGCCTCGAGCCGGCTGGCCAGCAGCGAGGCCTCGACGCGCTGGCGCTCGTCGATGCGCACGCCGGCACGCGCCTGCAGCGAGCTGCGCTTCCAGCCGTCGCGATCGGGGTTGTGGCCGACGACGGCGGCGGTGCGCGCGTCCTCGCCGTCGCTGCGGCCGTGCGCAGCCGACAGCGAATAGTCGAAGCCGCCTGCCGCACCGCTGACGCCCGCCTGCAGCTGGCGCGTCGCGTAGGACCCGAGGGTGAGCGCGGCGTTGCCCTGCAGCGGGCCCTTGCCGCGCCTGGTGAAGAGCTGCACGACGCCGGCCACGGCGTCCGAGCCGTAGACCGCCGCGGCGGGGCCGCGCACGACTTCGATGCGCTCGATCTGCTCGAGCGGGATCTGCTCCCACTGCGCACCGCCGGTGGCCTGCGAGTCGACGCGCATGCCGTCGATGTAGACCGCGGTGTGGCGCGTTTCGCCGCCGCGGATGAAGACGCTGGTCGAGGCACCCGGACCGCCGTTGCGGATGAACTCGATGCCGGGCAGGCGCGCGAGCACTTCGGCCACGCTTTGCGCGCCGCTCTTCTCGATCTCGACGCGGTCGACGATCGAGATGTCGGCCAGCACGCTGGACAGCGGCTGCGGCGTGCGGTTGGCGGTGATCACCACCTGCTCGGCGGCGCTGCCCTGCGCGTGTACCAGGGCGGGGGCAAGACAGGCCGCGAGCGCGGCGATGGGGAGTCGCGAAAGAAACGGCGCAGCGGCCGTGCAGGCGCGCGCAGCGCGGTTCGGTTGGGATGAAGGCATGACGGGAAACGAGACAGACCGGAGCGTGCACGCGCCGCTTCCCCGCGGCCGTACACCACACGGCGCACCGCAGGACGGCACGCCACCTCGTTGGCCGGTATCCGGGCTGACGGAATCGACTCTCGACGCCTTCCCGGCGCGCCGCGCGTACGCAGCAGCACCAGTGGCTTGTGTCGCGAGCCGGCAGGCCTTGTTCGAGGCCTGCCATCCGCTTACCGTTGCGGGGGCAGCTCAGGTTGGGATCTGGCCCGCTGCGGGGCCGCGTCCTTCCTGATTCCCGTTGAACCGTCTCGGCCGAACGCCTCGACGAGCACCAACGGCGCGCATCATACCCGCG
>CAUJJO010000034.1 GCA_963205125.1 Pseudomonadota bacterium
TCATAGCGAGGGGCGGGCTCGCGCCCGGCGTATCGTCCCCGGCGTATCGCGCCCGACGTCCGCGCCGACCGTTGCGGGCGAGGCCTTCGGCGGCTCAGCGCGTCCTGGCGCCGACGGCGGGCAGCAGGCGCTCGTGCGGGAGGACTTCGCCTTCGCCTTCGAGCTCGATCGCCACCTGGGTGCAGACGGCGCGGCAGAGCGTGGCCACGCGTTCGCTCTGCAGCCGGTAGTAGATCTGCGTGCCGTCGCGGCGGCGGCCGAGCACGCCGGCCCGGTACAGCGTGGCCAGGTGCTGCGAGATGTTGGGCTGCGTGGTGTCGATCTCGGCCAGCATCTGCGAGACGTTCTTCTCGCCGTGGCAGAGCGCGCCGATGATCTTCAGCCGCACCGGGGTCGAGAGCAGGCCGAACAGCTCCGCCACCGAGTCGAAGACGGCATCGGCGTTGGCGGCGGCGCTGGCGCTGGTGTTCGGGTCCTGCGGCATGAGATCGGGGGAAAATGAACCGCGGTTCATTCTAGGTCGCGGCGCGCGCAGGCAAGCGCGGGCCTACGGGGTCGCTGCGAAGCGGTAGTGGTCGCGCTGCAGCACCGCGGCGATGGCCTGGATGTCCTCCGGGAAGAGCTGCAGCTTGAGCTCGACGCTGCAGACCTCGACCATCGAGAGCAGCGCCGCAGCGCGGTTGATGCGCCCCTTGGGGCGATAGATGGCGTTGCCGTCGCCGCCGACGAGCCGCGTGTGGCACGACGCACAGCGGTGTTCGCGGATGAGCTGCTCGCCGAGCGCGAGGTCCGCGCCGCGGAACTCGGCAGGTGTTGCGGCGTTGCTGGCCTCGCTGGCGTCAGCGCGCGGCGCCGCGAGCACGATCGCCGCTGCGGCCGCCGCGCCTGTGGCCAGCGCCACGCCGCGCCATCCCTGCCATTGCCTCGTCCGCATGGTCTCCCCTGGGGTCGGCGTGCGGCTGCCCGGTGGAGTCCGGCGCATCGCTGCATGCTGCAGCGATTATCGCGGGTCGCCCCGGTTCGCTGGCGCGCGTGTGTCGCTGGCGCGCGCTCACTCGGCCTCATGCTCCATCAGCAGGTAGGTGTTGTAGGCGTTCATGCGGTTGGCCGCGGCAAAGAGCGGCAGCGCCGCGAAGCGCGACCAGTCGGTGCGTGCGTAGGCCTCCTCGAAGGGCTCGAGATTGCGCGCCGCCTCGCCCATCGCCTGGCGCAGGAAGCGCAGGTAGTCGCGCGTCAGCGCCAGGTCCTGTGCGGGTTCGCGCGACAGCGGGCCGTGGCCGGGCACGAGGATGCGCGGCTGCCACTGCAGCATGCGGTCCAGCGCGTCGATCCAGCGCCGGCTGTCGGCCTGCCCGACGAAGGGGATGCGGCCGCGAAAGACGATGTCGCCGGTGAAGAGCACGCCGCTCGTCTCGTCGAAGACGACGAGGTCCTCGGGCGTGTGCGCGGGGCCGGCGTGGCGCACGCGCAGGCGCCGCCCGCCGAGCTCGAGCAGCAGGTCGCCCTCGCCGCCCTTCTCGCCAAGCCATTGGTCCGGCGTGACGAGCCGGGTCGTCTCGTCGATCCAGGGGAAGAGCTCCTCGCGGCTGGCCTCCAGGCGCAGCCGCGCGGTGTCGCTGGCGAGGTATTCGCGGCAGCCGGCATGCGCGAGGATGCGCGCGCCCGCGGCCTTCATCGCCTGCAGGCCGTAGATGTGGTCGGCGTGGCAGTGCGTGACGATGACCCAGCGCAGCGGCGCGCGCGTGCGCTCGCGGATCAGCGCGAGCATGCGCTCGGCCAGGGCCGGCGAGCCGAGCGCGTCGATGGCGATCACGCCCTCCGCGGTGACGATGAAGGCGGCGTTGGAGATGAAGTTCTGGTTGGCCGCCGAACCCATGGCCGATTCGCCCTGCACGAACCAGATGCCCTCGACCACCGGCTGCGCGCTCATCGCCACCGTGGCCGGTGCGGGCGGCGCCGGCTGCGCGGCCGCCGGTGCGGGCGCGACCGCCAGCAGTGCGGCAAGCAGCGTCGCGCCGGCCTGCGCGCAAGGGCCGGCGCGTCGCAGCAGCGACCACGTCGCGCGCAGGGTCGATCGCAGCATGCGCGCGGGCGCGTCGCTTCCTCGTGCGGCGGGCTTGTCCATGGGGATAACGCTATATGCGGATATGCCGATAGATACAGCACACTATACGCTCGCGCTTCCCGTGCGGACAGGACTCGTGCGGACAAGCCCAAGCGGCCGTGCGCCACCCCGGCCCGCGCCCAGGACAGAAAGGATGCAGATGATCTCGATCGCTTGCAGGGTCTCCGCGACGCTGCTCTTGCTGGGCATGGCCGGCGGCGCCTGGGCGCAGGCCGCGGCCAAGACCTCGCCCGAGGCCCAACGCCTGGACATGCGCGCGCTGGCCGCCACCTGCGCCCAGTGCCACGGCACCGACGGCCACGCCGTCGCGGGCGAAGCCACGGCCCGGCTGGCGGGGCAGTCGCGCGACTTCCTGCTGACGCAGCTGCTGGCCTTTCGCACCGGCGACCGCAAGGCGACGATCATGCACCAGATCACCAAGGGCTACAGCGAAGAGCAGCTCGAGAAGCTCGCGGCGTACTTCGCCGCGCAGAAGTGAAAGGCCGCGGGGACAAGACGATGACGATGCAACGCAGAAGACTCCTCCAGGGCCTGGCCGCCGCAGGCGGCACGCTCTCGCTGGGCGCGATCACCGGCTGCGCGACGGTGGGCGGCGCGCGCCCGCAGGTGCTCGTGGTCGGCGCGGGCTGGGGCGGCAGCACGGCCGCCAAGTACGTGCGCATGTTCTCCGACGGGCGCGTCGACGTGACCCTGGTCGAGCCCAACCCGGCCTTCGTGTCCTGCCCGATCAGCAACATGGTCATCGCGGGGCAGAAGCAGCTGGCCGACATCACCATCCCCTACGACAAGCTGGTCAGCAGGCACGGCGTGCGCATGCTGCGCACGACGGTGGCCGCGATCGACGTCGACAAGCGCCAGGCGCGCCTAGCCGACGGCACGACGCTGGGCTACGACAAGGCCATCGTCTCGCCGGGCATCGGCATGATGTGGAACCAGGTCGAGGGCCTGCAGGCTGCGCACGACGCGGGCCGCATCCTGCACGCCTGGAAGGCCGGGCCCGAGACGGTGGCGCTGCGCCGCCAGCTCGAGGCGATGCCCGATGGCGGCACCTACGCCATCGTCATTCCCGAGGCGCCCTACCGCTGCCCGCCCGGGCCCTACGAGCGCGCGAGCATGGTCGCGGCCTACTTCAAGCGCGCCAAGCCGCGCTCCAAGGTGTTGATCCTCGACGCCAACCTCGAGGTGACGAGCAAGGGCCCGCTGTTCACCAAGGCCTGGCGCGAGCTCTACGGTCCGATGCTCGAGTACCGCAGCCAGCACAAGGCGGTGGGCGTCGACGCGCGCAGCAACACCGTGCGCTTCGAGGTGCAGGACGACGTGAAGGCCGACGTGCTGAACGTGCTGCCGCCGATGCGCGCGGGCGAGCTGGCGGTGCAGATGGGCATGGCCAACGCCAATGGGCGCTGGTGCCACGTCGACTTCCTGACCTTCGAGTCGACCGCGGCGAAGAACGTGCACGTGCTGGGCGACTCGATCCAGGTCGCGCCGGGCATGCCCAAGTCGGGCCACATGGCGAATTCGCACGCCAAGGTGGCGGCGGCGGCGATCGTCGCGCAGCTCACCGGGCTGCCGGTCAATCCGCACCCGATGCTCACCAACGTCTGCATGAGCTTCGTCGACGATACGCACGTCATCCACGTCGCCAGCGTCCACGAGTACGTGCCGACGCAGAAGACCTTCCGCACCATCGGCGGCTCGGGCGGCGTGTCGGATGCGCGTTCGGACCTCGAGGCCGTCTACAACCAGGCCTGGGCGCGCAACATCTGGGCCGACATGCTGAGCTGAAGGGCCGGTCGCGCCGGTCGCGCGGGTCGCGCGGGTCGAGCCGCTTGCGCCGGCCCGCCCGCAGCGCCCGAGCATCGCTCGATCCGCAAGCACGGATTTAGAATCCGGCGTGCCCCTCGCCACGCTCGATCGCAGCATCGACCTCGCCGTCAGCGGCCTCGGCGAGCCCGCGAGCGCGGCCGCGGCGGGCGCGCTGATCGGGCTGCTGTTCGGCTTCTTCGCGCACCGCTCGCGCTTCTGCCTGCGCTCGGCGGTGATCGAGTTCGCGCGCGGCAGCGCCGAGGGCAAGCTCACCGTCTGGCTGTTCACCTTCGCCAGCGCCGTGCTGCTGACGCAGGCCTTCGTGCTGGCGGGCTGGCTCGACGCCCACGACGCGCGCCAGCTCTCGGCGCGCGGCAGCCTCTCCGGCGCGCTCGTCGGCGGCGCGATGTTCGGCGTCGGCATGATCCTCGCGCGCGGCTGCTCGAGCCGCCTGCTGGTGCTGGCCGCGCAGGGCAACCTGCGGGCGCTGCTCTCGGGACTCGTGTTCGCGGTCACCGCGGCCTCGGCGCTGAACGGCCTGCTGTCGCCGCTGCGGCAGGCGATCGCGCAGTGGTGGACGATCGAGGCCGCGCAGCGCGACGTGCTCGCGCTGGCCGGCGTCGGTCCCCTCGGAGGATTGCTCTTCGGCGCGCTGTGGCTGGCCGCGGCGCTGGTCTGGGCCTGGCGCCAGCGCGTGCGCTTCTGGGGCTGGTTCGGCGCGATCGGCGTGGGCGTGATGGTGGCGCTGGGCTGGCTCGTGACCTTTCGCCTCTCGCGCATCACCTTCGAGACGCTGCCCCCGGTGCAGAGCCTGAGCTTCACCGGCCCGGCGGCCGACATGCTGATGCTCGTGCTCTCGCCGCCGTGGCAGCCGCTCACCTTCGACCTCGGCCTCGTGCCCGGCGTGTTCGTCGGCAGCTTCGTCTCGGCCTTGATCTGGCGCGAGCTGCGGCTCGAGGGCTTCCAGGGCGGGCAGGCGATGCGGCGCTACATCGTCGGCGCGGTGCTGATGGGCTTTGGCGGCATGCTGGCCGGCGGCTGCGCGGTCGG
>CAUJJO010000035.1 GCA_963205125.1 Pseudomonadota bacterium
CGTGGCCACGCCGCGCAGCGCCAGGCCCAGCGCCACTCGCGGCAGAGGGCACTCCATCGCCATCCGCAAGGACTCGAAGGCCGCGGCCGGCAGGGCGAGCCGGCCGCGAAAGACTTCGAGCGCCAGCCGCGCATCGCCCAGGGCGCCGCTGACCCAGAGCCGCTCGCCCGGGCGCGCGCCGCTGCGCAGCAGCGCCTGCCCCGCGGGCACTTCGCCGAAGGCGGTGATGCAGATCGACAGCGCGCCGGCCGTGGTGTCGCCGCCGACGAGCTCGATGCCGTGCGCGTCGGCCAGGGCGAACAGGCCTTGCGCCAGCGCCGCGGCGAAGCCCTCGTCGGCGCGCGGCAGCGACAGCGCCAGCGTGAAGGCCAGCGGCTTCGCGCCGCAGGCCGCAAGGTCGCTCAGGTTGACCGCCAGCGCCTTGTGACCGAGCCGCGCGGGCGGCACGGTCGCGAGGAAGTGCCGCCCTTCGAGCAGCATGTCGCTGGTCACCGCAAGCTGCCGGCCGGGCGCGGGGGCCAGCAGCGCGCAGTCGTCGCCGGGGCCGAGCACGGCGCGCGGTGTGGCGCGCACGAAGTGGCGCTCGATGAGCTCGAATTCCCCCATGGCTGCCGATCGCTCCCTTCCCGCGCCGCGAGGCCGCGCCGCACGCCGCGCATTCTCGCCGCGGCGGCCGCAGCCGGGCCGATGCCGGCGCCGCGCGCGCAGGCGCGAACCTAGAATGGCCCGCGCTGCCGGAGGATCCGATGCCCAACGACGACGAAAAGCGCGCCGAACTGCGCCGCGCTGCGCTCGAATACCACGAGTTCCCGAAGCCCGGCAAGATCGCCGTCACGCCGATCAAGAGCCTGATCAACCAGCGCGACCTCGCGCTGGCCTACTCGCCCGGCGTCGCCGCGGCCTGCGAGGAAATCGTCGCCGATCCGGTCAACGCCTTTCGCTACACCAGCCGCGGCAACCTGGTGGCGGTGGTCACCAACGGCACTGCGGTGCTGGGCCTGGGCGACATCGGCCCGCTGGCCGCCAAGCCGGTGATGGAAGGCAAGGGCGTGCTCTTCAAGAAGTTCGCCGGCATCGATGTCTTCGACCTCGAGCTCGCCGAGCGCGACCCCGACAAACTGGTCGAGATCATCGCCGCCCTCGAGCCGAGCTTCGGCGGCATCAACCTCGAGGACATCAAGGCCCCCGAGTGCTTCATCGTCGAGCGCCGCCTGCGCCAGCGCATGAAGATCCCGGTCTTCCACGACGACCAGCACGGCACGGCGATCGTCGTCGGCGCGGCGCTGATCAACGCGCTGAAGCTGGTCGGCAAGGAGGCCGGCGCGATCAAGCTCGTGGCCAGCGGCGCGGGTGCGGCGGCGCTGGCCTGCCTGAACCTGCTCGTCATGCTGGGCGTGCGGCGCGAGAACATCTGGGTCAGCGACATCGTCGGCGTCGTCCACGAGGGCCGCACCGAGCTGATGGACGAGGACAAGGCGCAGTACGCACAGAAGACCGCCGCGCGCAAGCTCGCCGAGGTGATCGGCGACGCCGACGTCTTCCTCGGCCTGTCGGCCGGCGGCGTCCTGAAGCCCGAGATGGTGGCGCAGATGGCGCCGCGGCCGATCATCTTCGCGCTCGCCAACCCGACGCCGGAGATCATGCCCGACGAGGCGAAGGCGGTGCGCCCCGACGCCATCCTCGCCACCGGACGCAGCGACTTCCCGAACCAGGTCAACAACGTCCTGTGCTTCCCCTACATCTTCCGCGGCGCGCTGGACTGCGGGGCGACGACGATCAACGACGCGATGAAGATCGCCGCCGTGCACGCCATCGCCGAGCTGGCGCAGGCGGAGATCCATTCCGTCGTCGCCGCCGCCTATGCCGGCGAGAGCCTGTCCTTCGGCCCGGAGTACCTGATCCCCAAGCCCTTCGATCCGCGCCTGATGATGCGCATCGCGCCGGCCGTGGCGCAGGCGGCGGCGGACTCGGGGGTGGCGCTGCGCCCGATCGTCGAGCTCGACGAGTACCGCAACAGGCTGCAGAGCTTCGTCTACGCCTCGGGGGCGACGATGAAGCCGATCTTCCAGCTCGCGCGCAAGGGCACGCGCAAGCGCGTGGCCTACGCCGAGGGCGAGGAGGAACGCGTGCTGCGCGCCGCCCAGGTGGTCTGCGACGAGAACCTGGCGCGGCCGACGCTGATCGGCCGCCCGGCGGTGATCGAGAAGCGCATCCAGCGCTTCGGCCTGCGGCTGCAGCAGGGCCGCGACTACGACGTCGTCAACGTCGAGGACGACCCGCGCTACCGCGAGTTCTGGCAGACCTACCACCGGCTGACCGAGCGCCGCGGCATCACCGTGCAGATGGCCAAGATCGAGATGCGGCGGCGCCTGACGCTGATCGGCTGCATGCTGCTGCACAAGGGCGACGTCGACGGCATGCTCTGCGGCACCTGGGGCACGACGGCGGCGCACCTGCACTACGTCGACCTGGTCATCGGCAAGCGCCCGGGCGGCAGCCCGCGCACCGAGCAGGAGGTCGGCGTCTATGCCTGCATGAACGGCCTCATGCTGCCGGGCCGGCAGATCTTCCTCGTCGACACCCACGTCAACGTCGACCCCACGCCCGAGCAGCTCTGCGAGATCACCGCGATGGCCGCCGAGGAGATGCTGCGCCTGGGCTTTCAGCCCAAGGCCGCGCTGCTGTCGCACAGCAACTTCGGCACGAGCGACGCGCCGAGCGCCGTCAAGATGCGGCGCACGCTGGCCCTGCTGCGCGAGCAGGCGCCCTGGCTCGCGGTCGACGGCGAGATGCACGGCGACGTCGCGCTGGACGCCGCGGCGCGCCGCGTCCTGATGCCCAACAGCACGCTGCACGGCGAGGCCAACCTGCTCGTGCTGCCCGACATCGACGCCGCCAACATCGCCTACAACCTGCTGAAGACGGCGGCCGGCGGCGGCATCGCCATCGGCCCGGTGCTGCTGGGTGCGGCCAAGCCCGTGCACATCCTCACCCCCTCGGCGACCGTGCGGCGCATCGTCAACCTGACGGCGCTGGCCGTCGTCGACGCCAGCGCCGAGCGCTGAGGCCGCTCGCCAGGACACCCCCTGCGCCTGCGGGGGAGCCTTCCCGGCGGGCGGTCGATCCGCGCGCGAACGCCTCATTTCCGTAAGCGTGCGCCCACATAGCGGCTTGAACCATTGCCCAAAAAACGGGCAATGACTTGAGTTTTGAAGGCGATTTCGCTAGCATTGCGGCTTCGCTTTCAGGGTTATCCCGTGTCGGTTGCCGGATGGGGCTCGTCAGGGCTCTTGCTTCGTAAGTTAGGACTAGCTCTCGTAGTCGCGGCTTGCCTGGCACCGGTGTCCGGCCTGCAGGCGAGATCGGGCGGCGACGAAGCCGCGAGCGTGCCCCTGGCGACGCTGCCGTCCGAAGCCCGGCGTACCGCCGAGCGGATCCGCAGCGGCGGCCCGTTCCCGTTCGCCAAGGACGGCACGGTGTTCGGCAACCGCGAGCGCCTGCTGCCGCAGCGCAAGCGGGGCTACTACCGCGAGTACACCGTGCCCACGCCGCATGCGGTCGACCGCGGCGCCCGGCGCATCGTCTGCGGCGGGGCCCGCCCGGCCGAACCCGACGCCTGCTACTACACCGCCGACCATTACGCCAGCTTCGTCCGCATCGCACCCTGATCGGCACGGAACCGAATCAACCCAACGCATTCCCCATCTCGAAAGCCAGGAGGCACGCGACCATGCTGTTGCAGACCGTCCGCCCCAACATCGTGCAGGCGATCAGGGCCTACCGCGTCGACGACCTGATGCAGGCCGCCGGCGAGGCCGGCCAGCACTTTCTCTACGCCAACCTGACGCAGGCGCAGTCCAAGCAGGAGGTGCTGGAGCAGATCGCCGCGGCCTTCACCTTCCCGGCGCATTTCGGCAAGAACCTCGACGCGCTCTACGACTGCATGACCGACCTCGTCAACAAGGCCGGCCAGCAGCCGGGCTTCGTCGTCGTGCTCGAGCAGATCCCGGACAACCCGCGCTTCGACCGCGAGGCGCGCGAGCAGCTGCTCGACGTCTTCCGCGAAGCCGCCGAGTTCTGGGGCGAGCGCCGTATCCCGTTCCGATGTTTCTATTCTTTTCAGTAGCCCGCTCCCAGGAAATCGGGTCATGGGAGCGGGCTGCTGAGACGGCCCAGATCAACGCCGGCAGCACCGTCGCCAAGCCGGCGCCGAAGGTGGCGATGCCCAAGAACGGCTTCAATCCCAACTTCGGGATGAACATGCCGCTGATGTGCAGCGCCTTCGACACCTCGATGTGGTTGAACGCTGCCTGAGCGCCACCTGAGCGCCACCTGAGCGCCGTCTGAGCGCGTGGCGACCCGCGCGCGGCGGCCTAGCCCGTCGCGCGCTGCATCAGCCGCCCGGCCAGCGCGAGGTATTCGGCCACCGGCACCTCCTCGGCGCGGCGCTGGCAGTCGAAATCGGCCCCGGCCGCGCGCCCGTCGAGCCAACGCCCGAGCGTGTGGCGCAGCAGCTTGCGCCGCTGCGAGAAGGCCACCGCCACCAGTTCCGACAGCAGCCCGGCGTCGACCGCCGCGGCATCGGGCCGCGGCTGCATGCGCACGACCGCCGAGTCGACGCGCGGCGGCGGCTCGAAGGCCTCGGGCGCCACGTCGAGCAGCGCCTGCATCGCGTAGCGCCACTGCAGCATCACCGACAGCCGGCCATAGTCCTTGTGGCCCGGGGTGGCGACCATGCGCTGCACCACCTCCTTCTGCAGCATGAAGTGCTGGTCCTGCACGCGCGCGGCCTGCGGCAGCAGGTGAAAGAGGATGGGCGAGGAGATGTTGTAGGGCAGGTTGCCGCAGATGCGCAGCGCAGCGCCAAGGCGCTCGGCCAGCGCCGCGAAATCGACGGTCAGCACGTCGGCCTCGATCACCTGCACTCGGGCGTCGCGACGCCAGTGCGCGGCAAGGTCGCGGTCGAGCTCGATCACGGTCAGCGCCGCGCCGCGCGCAAGCAGCGCTTCGGTGAGGGCGCCAAGGCCCGGGCCGATCTCGACCAGCGGCTCCCCGGGGCGCGGGTCGATGGCGTCGGCGATGCGCTCGATCACCGCCTCGTCCACCAGGAAGTGCTGGCCGAAGCGCTTGCGCGCGACGTGCCTCACGTCGGCGGCTCGCGCATCTCCACGTAGGCGCGCGCGCGCAGGTCGCGCGCCCACTCGGCGTAGGCTTCGGCGAACTTGCGCTCGCGCAGCAGCGCGCGCGCCTGCTCGCGCAGTTGGCGCGTCTCCAGCGCCACCTCGCGCCGCTCCAGCACCTGGATCAGGTGCACGCCAAAGCGCGAGACCACCGGCGGCGAGATGCCGCCCACCGGCAGGCCGTTCATCGCCTCCTCGAACTCGGGAACGAACTGGCCCGGGCCGGTCCAGCCGAGGTCGCCGCCGGCTGCGGCGCTGCCATCGTCGGAGACCTTGCGCGCCGCCTCGTCGAAGCTGCGACCGCCCTGCTCGATCTGCCGGCGCAGTTCCTCCAGCCGCAGCGTCGCCGCCTCGGCGGAGAGTTGCGCCGAGGTGCGCAGCAGGATGTGCCGCGCGTGCGTCTGCTGCACCCGCAGCGCCGCGCCGTCGCGCCGCTCGAGCAGCTTGAGCACGTGAAAGCCCGCGCCGCTGCCGAACACGGCCGGCGCCACCTCGCCTGCGGCCAGCGGCCGCACCGCCTCGACGAAGAGGTCGGGCAGGCGCGAGGCCGGACGCAGCCCGATGCGACCGCCCTGCTGCCGGTTGGCGTCCTCGGAGAGTTCGCGCGCGACCGCGGCGAAGTCCTCGCCGCCGCGCACGCGCGCCAGCGCCTGCTCGGCGCGCGCGCGCCGCTGCTCGCGCTCGGCCGTGCCTGCCCCTTCGGGGACGGTCACGAGGATCTGCGCGATGTCGAGCTCGGCATCGGCCTGCGCCGCCGCGCGCTGCTGCTCGACCAGGCGATCGACTTCGAGGTCGTTGACGTTGATGCGCTGGTAGACCTCGCGCTCGCGCACGCGCTCGACCATCATCTGGTCGCGCAGGTCGGCGCGAAAGCGCGCGTAGTCGATGCCTTCCTGCTGCAGCCGCTGCCGCAACTGCTCGAGGCTGAGCTGGTTCTGCTGCGCGATGCTGTGGATCGCGCGCTCGAGGTCGGGTTCGTCGACGCGGGCGCCGGATTCGCGCGCATAGGTGACGATCACGCGCTCCTCGACCAGCGCATCGACCGCCTGCCGGCGCAGTTCCTGAGCCGACGGCGCGGCAGCGGCGCCGCGGCGCGCACCTTCCTCGCGCACCTGCTCGACACGGCGCTCGACCTCGCCGGCCGTCACCAGTTCCTGGTTGACCACGGCGACGATGTAGTCGCCCGCGCGCACCGCCTCGCGCGGCTGCGCGGCCAGCGGCGCGCTCAAGCTGGTGGCCAGCAGCGCGGCCGCCGCGGCTCGTCGACGCCGACGGGGCAGGAAATCAGTCATAGCGGGGAAGCGCAGGAGTCGGTTGGGCGCGCTCGTCGCGCAGCAGGCGGTAGCCGGGGATATTGTCCTTCAAGACCCGAAGCGGATTGGAGCCCAGGCGCGACAGGCCCACCAGCTCGAGCTGCAGCAGGATGTGCGTCGTCGCCTCGCTGCGCCCGGTGGACAGGCGCTCGCCGACGACGCGCAGGATCCAGCAGCCCGCGTCGTACTCGAAACCGACGATGGCGTCGGTGATGCGGCTGTCGCGCAGGCTGTAGTTGATGCGCCCGACGCCGTACAAGTTCCCGCCGCAGGCCCCGGCGCTGGCCGTGCCGGGCGCCGCCGCGGCGGCCGCCGACGCGCCCGGCGCCGTCTTCCACAAGGGCCATTGCCAACCCAGCTCGACCTGTTCGGCGAGGTCGCGCGTGAGGCGGTAGGTCGCGCTCAGCGTGCGGAACTCGCCCGGGTTCCAGCGCAGCGAACCGACGCTGCGCACGCTGCGCCGGGTCTGCGGGCTGTACTGCAGCGCCAGATCGAAGGCCAGGCCGCGCCCAAGCGTTGCGCCGCCGAGCGCGAACAGGTCCGAGGCGCGCTGCGTCAGCGCCATGCCGTCGGGCGTGACGCGCTGGTCGCGCAGCAGGTAGCGCTGGGCCAGCGCCAGGCGGCCGGCTTCGGCGCCGCTGGCGCCGTCCAGCAGCCGCGTCGTCACGCCCAGCGTCACCTGGTGCGCGTCGGAGACGCGGTCGACACCGGAGAAGGCGTTGTCGGCGAAGATCGAATCGAAGTTGATGTCACGCGCCGCGGAATCGAAATTGGGCAGCGCCGCCTGGTCGCGCCAGGGCGTGTTGACGTAGAGCGCGCGCGGCTCCAGCGTCTGCCGCAGCGCGCGGCCGAACAGCGCGGTCTCGCGCTCGAAGGCCAGCCCGCCCTCGACGCTCAAGCTCGGGATCGCTCGCGCGGCGTGGCGCCGGCCGTCGGCCAGCGGCTGGTCCAGCGCGTAGCTTGCCGCGTTCAGCGCCAGCCGCGGCGCAAGCCAGGCGCCCTCGTTGCCCAGGCGCCGCGAAAGGCTTGCCAGCACATGGCCGCGCCAGCCCGAAGGCGCCGCCGCGCCGAAGACGCCGCTCGTGCCCACGGTCCCCTCCATCGGGACGAAGCGCGTCGCCTCGCTCTGCAGCGCGTAGGCAAGCCCGCCGCGCAAGGTGCCCTCGAGCTGCACGCCCAGCTGCGGCGCACGCTGGTAGGGCGGCACGACGCGCTGGTCGCTGCCCTGCAGCACCTGCCAGCGCAGCATGCGCGCGTAGGCCAGGCCCTGGCCCCAGCCGAAGTCGAGATCGCGCTCGGCGCCCGCGCGCTGCGCCAGCAGCCGCGGCGTCAGGCTGCGCGACTCGAGCGGAAAATCCTTCCACCAGGCGTCGTCGGAGACGCGCAGCGCGTCCAGGTGCCAGCGCGCCTGCCCGGGCAGCTGGCCGTCGTGGGCGGTCGCCAGCAGCCAGCGCGAGCGTCCGGCGATCCGGTCGGCGGGCAGCAGCTCGCCTTCGACGCGGCCGCTGACGCCGGGCTCCAGGTAGCGGAACTCGCCGCCCGCGCCGACGCCGCGCCGCGTGATGACCCTCGGCGTCAGCGTGGCGTCGCGATTGGGCGCGATGTTCCAGTAGTAGGGCACCGCGACGCTGAGGCCGCTGCGCGTGTCGAAGTCCAGCGTCGGCGGCAGCCAGCCCGACTTGCGGCCCTCGCCGAGCGGGAAGCTCATCGTCGGCAGCGCCAGGATCGGCACGTTCATGAAGCGCAGCACCGCGCCTTCGGCGATGCCTTCGTTGGCTTCGAAGTCCAGCCGCACGCGCTCGCTCTGCAGCACCCAGTCCGGCCGCGGCGTGCCGCCTTCGCCGGTCGGCGAGACCACGTCCTCGCGCGGGCAGCTCGTGTACCAGCCCTGCTCGACCACCGAGCGGTCGCGGTCGAGGAAGTCGATGCGCTGCGCGCGTCCGCCGGCCTGCACCCGTTCGAACTCGTAGCGCGGCTGCAGGAAGAAGCCCTCGAAGCGCTCGAGCTGCAATTGCAGCTCGCTGCCGCTGTAGCGCCCGCTCGGATGCTCGATGCGCACCTGCCCGCGCGCGCGCGCCAGGTCCTGCGCCTGTTCGTAGTCGAGCCGGTCGGCCTGCAGCACCAATGGACCGCGACGCAGCCACACCTCGCCTTCGGCATGGGCGTCGATGTCGGGCCGGCCGCGCAGCTCGCGGGCGCGCAGCTGCACCGGCTCGTCCGCCGCGGCCGATGCTGCGGCACGCACCGCAGCGGGCGGGGGCTTCGGGGCGGGACAGGCCTCGGTAGGCGGCACGCGCGCGGGCGCCGCTTGCGGCGGGATCTGCAGCTGGGCCTGCGTCGGCGCCGCCAGCCCCGCGACAAGCGCCAGGGACAGCAGGCGCAGGACGGCTGCAGGGCACTTCATAGAATGGCCGGCGATTATCCATGAGGGGCATCTGCGGCGGGCCTCCCGAGCGCGGACTCGCCCCAGGTCGCCGGGGAAGGCAGGGGCATGCAGGAACGGGACACGGCACGGCCTGGGGCGCGGCGCGAAGCGGCGCTGGCGCTGCTGGACTGGCAGACCGGACTCCGCGAAGCCCCGCCGTCGGCGCTGGACGACGCGGCGCTGCGCAGCGGGCTTGCACGCCTGGCCGAGGCGACGCCGCGGCAGCCCGACGGCACGGCCTGGAGCCCGGTCCAGCAGCGCGCCTGGGAGCAGGCCTGTCAGCGCCTCGTGGCCAGTGCGCTGGCCCAGCCGCAAATCGCGCTGCGCGAGGACGAGGACGAGGACGAGGACGAGGGCGGGCGCGACGGCGCCGCGCCCGCGACGCGGCGCGGCCCGCTGCTGCACGACCTCGCCCGCCTGCTGCTGGACCCGGCGCGCTTCGATCCCGCGCAGCCGCAGGAGGAAGACCAGGTCATCGACGCCGCCGTGCGCTGGTGGCAGGCCGCCCGCCGCACGCTGCCGCTGGGCGAGGCGCTCGCCCAGGACTTCGGCGAGTGCTGGCGCGCGCTCGAATGGATGGCGCTGCTGCAGCAGCTGCAGCGCATCGGCGAGCTCTGCCAGGCCGGGCCCTCGCCCGAGCTGGCGCCGCTGCTGGCCAGCGCCACCCGCATCGCGCTGCGCTACGGCCCGCTGTCGCCGGTGCTGCTGCGCCTGGCCCCCTTGTCGGGGCAGGCGCCGGCCAGCGGCTTCACGTTCTGAGCACCCCCAGGGCCGGGCTGCGCCCCGCCCCTCGGCATTGACGTCGCGCTGGCGACGGTTCAGCATGCGCCTGGTGCGCTGGCCGCTCACCGGGGGCGAAGACGGCGATGAAGTCCTGGATCGCGCTGCTGACGGTCCTGCTGCTGCAGGCCTGTGCCGCGGTCGTGCCGCCCGCGCCGGCGACCGAGGCCGCGTTCGACGACGCCCTGTTCGCGCCCCTTGCCGCGCCGCCCGACCCGCGCACCCTGCTCGCCGTGACGCCGACCATGCGGCGCTACCTCGACGAGCGCGTGCTGCCGCGCACGCGCCGCGCCGGTGGCGCCCGGCAGGCGCTGCTGCAGGCCCTGGCCGACCCGAACGCGCTGCTGCTCGACTACGACGCCTCGCGCACACGCACCGCCGCCGAGGCCTTCGCGGCGCGGCGCGGCAACTGCCTCTCGCTGGTGCTGATGACGGCCGCGCTGGCCGGCGAGCTGGGGCTGCCGGTGCGCCTGCACGAGGTGCTGACGACCGCCGAGGTCGAGCACAGCGGCGATCTGACCTTCATCATCGGGCACGTCAACCTCGCCCTTGGCGCGGGCATCGAGCGCGCCTTCAGCGGGACCGATCCCTGGCTGATCGTCGACTTCCTCCCCGGGCAGGACCTGCGCCAGCAGCAGCGGCGCATCGTCGACGAGCGCCGCGTCGCCGCGATGTTCATGAACAACCGCGCTGCCGAGGAGATGCTGCAGGGCCGCCTGCGCGAAGCCTACGGCTGGCTGCGCGGCGCGCACGCGCAGGACGCGCGCTTCGCCCCGCTCTACAACACGCTGGGCGTGCTCTACCGCCGCCACGGGGCACTGGCGCAGGCCGAGCGCGCCTTGCAGACCGCGCTCGCGCTGGACCCGCAGGATCCGCACGCGCGCGCCAACCTCATGGCCCTGCAGCGCCTGCGCCTGGCCCGGCCGCAAACCGCGGCACCAGCGCCGGCCGGCTAGCCCCGCGGCGCAAGCGCTCGCGCGCGGCTGCAGCCCGCGCAAGCGGCTCTACGGGCAGGCGGCAATCACCTGCGCCACCGCGGCGGTCAGCTTCTTGCCGTAGGCCACGTGCAGGAACTCGTTGGGGCCATGCGCGTTGCTCTTGGGCCCGAGCACGCCGCAGACCATCATCTGCGCGCTCGGGAAGCCCTGCTGCAGCATGCTCATGAGCGGGATCGTTCCGCCCTGGCCGATGTAGCCCACCGGCGCGCCGAACTGCGCCCTCGACGCCGCATCCAGCGCCTGCTGCAGCCAGGGCGCAAGCGCCGGCGCATCCCAGCCGGTGGCGCCCAGCTGGCCGGGCGCGCCGTCGGGGTGAAACGTCACCTTCGCGTTGTAGGGCGCGTTGTCTTCGAGCAAGGCCTTAAGCGCGAGGCTTGCCCGGTGGCCGTCGACCTGCGGCGGCAGGCGCAGGCTGAGCTTGAACGCGGTATGCGGCCGCAGCACGTTGCCCGCGCTGGCCAGGGGCGGCAGGCCGTCGACGGCGGTGACGCTGAGCGTGGGCCGCCAGGTGCGGCGCAGCAAGGCCTCGGCCGGGTCGGTGGTCGTCGGCAGCACCGGGCCGCCGTCGGCGCCGCAGGCCCAGGGCATGCGCTTGTAGACCTCGTCGCCGAGCAGCGCGGCGGTGGCCCTGGCCTGCTCGATGCGCAGCGCCGGGATCTCGCAGTGGAAGATGCCGGGCAGCAGCGCGCCGCTGGCGCTGTCCTCCAGGCGGTCCAGCACCTGGCGCAGGATGCGGAAGCTGCTGGGCACGAGGCCGCTGGCGTCACCGCTGTGGATGCCCTCGGTCAGCACCTCGACCCTGAGCACGCCGCTCACCAGCCCGCGCAGGCTGGTGGTGAGCCAGAGCTGCTCGTAGTTGCCCGCGCCGCTGTCCAGGCAGACGACCAGCCCGACCTGGCCCAGGCGCGCGCGCAAGGCGTCGAGGTAGGCCGGCAGGTCGGGCGAGCCGCTCTCCTCGCAGGTCTCGATCAGGCCCACGCAGCGCGGATGCGGCCGGCCCTCGGCGCGCAGCGCCTCGATGGCGCTGATCGCGGCATAGATCGCGTAGCCGTCGTCGGCGCCGCCGCGGCCGTAGAGCAGGCCGTCGCGGTAGCTCGGCGTCCACGGCCCGAGCCCGGCGCGCCAGCCCTCGAACTCGGGCTGCTTGTCGAGGTGGCCGTAGAGCAGCACCGTCTGCCCGCTCGCCGAGCCGCTCGACGCCGGCACGTCGACGAAGAGCAGCGGCGTGCGCCCGGGCAGGCGCACGATCTCGAGCGCCAGCCCCGGCACGCGCCGCGCCTGCACCCAGTCGGCCGCGTCCCGCACCACGCGCTCGATGTAGCCGTGGCGCTCCCAGTCCGCGTCGAACATCGGACTCTTGGCCGGCACCGCGATGAAGTCGGCAAGCGCCGGCACGATGCGTTCGTCCCAGGCGCGATCGATGTGTGCGGCAAGCGCTGCCGCCTCGGCGGGCTGAAGGGGTGCGTTCATGAATGGATCGTATCCGCTGGAGTTGTTCCAGCGGGTGGTCACGGTCAGCCTCGAAACGATGAAAACTGTGAGGGCATTGCCCAAGCTCGAAATCAGTTGAGACGCCCCACTCGCCGCTTCCCCTACACGTGCTCGAGCACCAGTTCCAGCTGCTCGACGGCGGCCGGGTGCGCTTCAAGAAGCTCCCTGACCTGGGGAAGTCTCGCTTTGGCCGCCTGCAGCAATTTCTGCGATGCCTCGGCCGCTGCTTCTTCCAGCGCCCCTTCTTCAGACTCGGCCAGGACTGCGGCCAGAACAGCTGCTTGCCGCAGGTCCTTCCGGGCCTTGGCGGTGTCCGAATGCCGCTGGGTGCTCGCGTAGAGCTTGTGCCACACGAAACGGGCTGGCTGCGGGAGGTTGGCCGGCACGCAGTGCCCGCCCGCGAGCACAGCGCCCGCCCGCGGGCTCTCGAGCAAGTAGTCAAAGAACGGCACCGTCCGGGCATGCCAGACGAGCTCTGGCACGGGCTTAACGTCCCCAACCTCCGGCCCCGGAATCAGAACATCAACGCGCAAGCCATCTGGGCCAGGGCGCTTGACGGACGTCGAAGGCGCACCGCGGCCTAGTCCCGGCACGGGCAAGAACTGCAGCAAAGTTGACTGGACCGCTTCCAGGAACGGCACCGGGGCTGCCAGCTTCAAGGCTTGGCGGCGGGCCAGGTCGATGTCTTGGGTGCGGGCCGCGACCGCGACCACACCCAGTTCGTTGAGCAGCGCCATGAACGCCAAGGTGCCAACCAGCACGAGGCCGCCTTTGAAAAGTCGCCGGTTATGGAGTTCGACCAGGAGCCGCGCGGCGTCCTTGTCCGCAACCTGCATACCGAGCGAACGCAGCTGCCTCACCTGGCCTTGGGTCCAGATAGCGGCCTCGATGCGCTGCTGCATCGCCTCCCGGGCCAGCGCTTCGTTTTCCTTGCATACGAAGTCTTCGACTTCCTTGGCAACAACCGCCTTGTAGCGGCGATACCAATAGCCTTGACCAGTGCCTGTGCGCAGCGTCAAGGTGCCCGGGGTGCCTGGAAGCAGCTCAGACTCGGTGCGGGCTCGCTCTCGCACCTCCGCGTACTGGGTGTGAAAGTTGAGCTCCAGGCGGCGGTAGAGGGCGGGTGCAGGCATCTCCAGGTCCGGCGATCGATGCCTCAAGTGTAGTCACTACCCCGCGAATTTTAAGAAAACGGGGTAATTGCTCGTCGCAGACAACAACCGTGACGAGACATTCTCAGCATGTGCCGCCGCCTACAGGGAACGCTCAAACGTCGATGTTCCCCGCCCGCAGCGCGTTGCTTTCGATGAAGTCGCGGCGTGGTTCGACTTCGTCGCCCATGAGCATGGTGAAGACGCGGTCGGCTTCGATGGCGTCTTCGATCTGCACGCGCAGCAGGCGGCGCACGGCGGGGTCCATGGTCGTTTCCCAGAGCTGCTCGGGGTTCATCTCGCCCAGGCCCTTGTAGCGCTGGCGCGAGACGGCGGATTCGGCCTGCGCCATCAGCCAGGCCATGGCGGCGCGGAAGTCGGTGACCTTCTGCTCCTTCATGCGCTCGCCTTCGCCGCGGCGCACCAGCGCCTCGGGGCCCAGCAGGTCCTTGAAGGTGGCGCCGGCCTCGGCCAGCGCCGCGTAGTCGGCGCCGTGCAGGAAGTCCTGCGTGATGACGCTGGCCTTGAGGTTGCCGTGGTGGCGACGCTCGATGCGCAGCAGGTGCTTGTCGGTGCGCGCATCGAACTGCGCGTGCACCTGCGCGTCGAGGAGTACGGCCTGCAGCGCGCGCGCGCTCGCTTCGGCGGCGGCGGTGTCGCCGAGGTCCAGCGCGAGGCCCGCGGCGATGGCGCGCAGCGCCTGCAGGTCCATCCAGTTCTGCAGGCGCTCGATCACGCTGTGTGCGAGCACGTAGCTGCGCGCAAGGCCTTGCAGCGCCTCGCCCTCGAGCGCCGGCCGGCCGCCCGCGCCTTCGCCGTCGGGCAGCACGCGCGCGCCGTCCAGCGCGACCTTCAGCAGGAAGGCGTCGAGCTCGTGGCCGTCCTTCAGGTACTGCTCGGCGCGGCCGTGCTTGACCTTGTAGAGCGGCGGCTGCGCGATGTAGATGTAGCCGCCCTCGACGAGCTGCGGCATCTGCCGGTAGAAGAAGGTCAGCAGCAGGGTGCGGATGTGGGCGCCGTCGACGTCGGCGTCGGTCATGATGATGATGCGGTGGTAGCGCAGCCGGGCGAGGTCGAAGTCGTCGCTGCCGATGCCGGTGCCCAGCGCCGTGATGAGTGTGAGGATGGCCTCGCTCGAGAGCAGTTTCTCGTAGCGCGCCTTCTCGACGTTGAGGATCTTGCCGCGCAGCGGCAGGATCGCCTGGAACTTGCGGTCGCGCCCCTGCTTGGCGCTGCCGCCGGCGGAGTCGCCCTCGACGATGTAGATCTCGCACAGCGCCGGGTCCTTCTCCTGGCAGTCGGCGAGCTTGCCGGGCAAGCCCATGCTGCCCATCACCGTCTTGCGCGTGGCCTCGCGCGCCTTGCGCGCGGCCTCGCGGGCGCGCGCGGCCTCGACGATCTTGCCGCAGACGATCTTCGCGTCGTTCGGGTTCTCGAGCAGCCACTCGCCGAGCTTGCCGGCCACCACCTCCTCGACCGGGCCGCGCACTTCGCTGGACACCAGCTTGTCCTTGGTCTGGCTGCTGAACTTGGGCTCGGGCACCTTGACGCTGATGACGCAGGCGAGGCCCTCGCGCATGTCGTCGCCGCTGACCTCGACCTTGGCCTTCTTGGCCAGCTCGTTGTCCTCGATGTACTTGTTGATGACGCGCGTCATCGCCGCGCGCAGGCCGGTCAGGTGGGTGCCGCCGTCGCGCTGCGGGATGTTGTTGGTGAAGCAGAGCACGTTCTCGACGTAGCTCGTGTTCCAGCGCATCGCGACCTCGACGCCGACCATCGTGCCCTGGTCCGTCTCCTTCTCGCCCAGGGCGTGGAAGTTCTGCGTCCCCAGCGCCGTCTTGCCCTGGTTGATGAAGTCGACGAAGCCGCTGACGCCGCCCGAGAAGGCGAAGTTGTCCTCCTTGCCGTTGCGCTCGTCGACGAGGCGGATCTTCACGCCGTTGTTGAGGAAGCTGAGCTCGCGCAGGCGCTTGGCGAGGATGTCGTAGTGGAACTCGTGGTTCTGCTGGAAGATCTCGAGGTCGGGCAGGAAGTGCACCTCGGTGCCGCGCTTCTCCGTCTCGCCGGTGATCTTCATCGGGCGGACTTCGACGCCCTCGCGCCGCTCGGTGGGCATGTCCTGCGGCACGCCGCGCGCGAAGTCGATGCGGTGCACGCGGCCGTCGCGGCGCACCGTCAGGCGCAGCCACTTGGAGAGCGCGTTGACGCAGCTCACGCCCACGCCGTGCAGGCCGCCGCTGACCTTGTAGCTGTTCTGGTTGAACTTGCCGCCGGCGTGCAGTTCGGTGAGCGCGATCTCGGCGGCCGAGCGCCTGGGCTCGTGCTTGTCGTCCATCTTCACGCCGGTGGGGATGCCGCGGCCGTTGTCGATCACGCTCAGGCTGTTGTCGCTGTGAATGGTCACGACGATGTCGTCGCACCAGCCGGCCAGGGCCTCGTCGATCGAGTTGTCGACGACCTCGAAGCCGAGGTGGTGCAGGCCGGTGCCGTCGGAGGTGTCGCCGATGTACATGCCCGGGCGCTTGCGCACGGCCTCCAGGCCCTCGAGGATCTGGATGTTGTCCGCACCGTAGCCGCCGTCGGCGTCGGCGTCGGAGGGAGAAGGCTTGTCGCTCATCGCAAAGCATCAAGGCCGCCGCTGCGGCCTTGCCTCGTTGTTCGAACCGGAACCCCCCGCTTGGCGGGGGGCAGGGGGGAGCCCATGGAAGGGCATCGATGCCGATGCAGGATCTGACCGCCTTGGCGTTCAGATCCTCATCGGCATCACCACGTACTTGAAGCCGGGCCGCTCGGGCACGGTGATGAGGGCGCTCGCGCTGCTGTCCTGCAGCTCGATCGTCACCATGTCCTGGCTGACGTTGCCGAGCATGTCGATCAGGTAGGTGACGTTGAAGCCGATGTCGATCGCGTCGCCTGAGTAGTCGACCTCGAGCTCCTCGCTGGCCTCCTCCTGCTCGGTGTTGTTGGCGGCGATGCGCAGCACGCCGGGCTCGACGTTGACGCGCACGCCCTTGAACTTCTCGCTCGTCAGGATGGCCGCGCGCTGCAGGCTGGCCAGCAGCGGCGCGCGACCCAGCGTCAAGCTGTTGCGATGGTTCTTCGGGATGACGCGGTGGTAGTCGGGGAACTTGCCCTCGACCAGCTTGGTCACGAACTCCATGCTGCCGAAGGCAAAGCGCGCCTGGTTGCCGGCAAAGCGCATCTCGATGGCCGCCTCGTCGTCGGCCAGCAGGCGCTGCAGCTCGAGCACCGTCTTGCGCGGCAGGATGACCTCCTGGCGGCCCGGAACGTCCTCCTGCAGCGTCGCCTGCGCCAGCGCCAGGCGGTGGCCGTCGGTGGCCACGAGGGTGAGCGTGCGGCCCTCGGCGATGAAGAGGATGCCGTTGAGGTAGTAGCGGATGTCGTGCACCGCCATCGCGAAGTGGACCTGGTCGATCAGGCCCTTGAGCACCTTCTGCGGCACCGCGAAGCTCGGCCCGAAGTCGACCGCTTCGTTGACGAGCGGGAAGTCCTCGGCCGGCAGCGTCTGCAGCGTGAAGCGGCTGCGCCCGGCCTGCAGCGTCAGCTTGTTCTGCGCCGCCGAGAGCGTGACGATCTGGTCCGCCGGCAGCGCGCGCAGGATGTCGATGAGCTTGCGCGCGCCCACCGTCGTGGCGAAGTCCGCCTCGTCGCCCTCCAGCTCGGCGCGGGTGCGCACCTGGATGTCGAGGTCACTGGTAGTCAGTTCGAGCTGCGGGCCGCTGCGGCGCAGCAGCACGTTGGCCAGCACCGGAAGCGTATGCCGACGCTCGACGATGCCGGCCACCGACTGCAGCGCCTGCAGCAGCTTGTCCTGCGGCGATCTCACGACGATCATGGGTTTCCTCTTGCTGTTTTCTCTTTTGAACACCTGGTAGCCGTAGTAGGCCCCGGGCCGCGCTGGGGAAAAGCGTATTTTCGCCTGTTCCGACAGCGATTTACGCTGCCGTCAACCCTGTGGACGCAAGACCTGCGCCGGCGTGGCGCGATTGGGGGCAAGACAGCGCCCGCGGACCGCGAGGTGGATAAGCGCGGACTTGTCCTTGGGCTGTCCCCAGGCTTGTCCCCGCGGTCGTCGACATGCCCTGCATCGGCCCTTCCCGCCTCAACCCTTGAGGGTCTGCTCGAGCACGTGCAGCTGCTGGTTCAGCTCGGTGTTGCGCTGGCGCTCGTCGCCGATCTTGCGCACCGCGTGCAGCACCGTCGTGTGGTCGCGCCCGCCGAAGAGCTCGCCGATCTCGGGCAGGCTCTTCTTGGTCATGTCCTTGGCCAGGTACATGGCGATCTGGCGCGGGCGGGCGATGCTTGCCGGGCGCTTCTTGCTGTACATGTCGGCGACCTTGATCTTGTAGAAGTCGGCCACCGTCTTCTGGATGTTCTCGACCGAGATCTGCCGGTTCTGGATCGACAGCAGGTCGCGCAGCGCCTCGCGCGCGAGGCCGATGTGGATCTCCTTGTGCGTGAAGCGGCTGTAGGCCAGCACCTTGCGCAGCGCGCCCTCGAGCTCGCGCACGTTGGCGCGCACGTTCTTGGCGATGAAGAAGGCGACGTCCTCGGGCATCTCGGTGCCCTCGGCGCGCGCCTTGGCCAGCAGGATCGCCACCCGCATCTCGAGCTCCGGCGGGTCGATCGCCACCGTGAGCCCGGCCTCGAAGCGGCTGGTCAGGCGCTGGTCGATGTCGACCAGGCCCTTGGGGTAGGTGTCGCTGGTCATGATGATGTGCGCGCGCTTGGCCAGCAGCGCCTCGAAGGCGTTGAAGAACTCCTCCTGCGTGCGGTCCTTGCCGGCGAAGAACTGCACGTCGTCGATCAGCAGCAGGTCCAGGCTGTGGTACTTGGCCTTGAGCTCGTCGAAGGTCTTGCGCTGGTAGTTGCGCACCACGTCGCTGATGAACTGCTCGGCGTGCAGGTAGAGCACGCGCGCCTCGGGCCGGTCCTTCAGCAGCGCATTGCCCACCGCGTGCACCAGGTGCGTCTTGCCCAGGCCCACGCCGCCGTAGATGAACAAGGGGTTGTAGGTCTGGCCGGGCGCGCCGGCCACGTGCAGCGCCGCGGTGCGCGCCATCTGGTTGGCGCGCCCGGCCACCAGGGTCTCGAAGGTGAGCGCGGGGTTGAGCCGGTGGCGCGGCAGCGGCGGTGCGCTGCGCTCGCGTGCCGTGGCGTCGGGGCTTGCGTTGGCGTTGGCGGGCGCGCCGCCGGCCTCGCCCGCGGCGGCGGCCGGCAGGCCTTGCAGCGCGTCGGTGATGCGGCGCGCGCCGCCGGCGGCTGCCGCCGCAAGCGTCGCGGCGGGCCCGGCCGCGGTCGCCGCAGCGGCCCCGGGCGCGCGTGCCGTCGAGGCAGGCGACGCGCCAGGCCCGGGATCGCGGGGCGCCAGCGCCAGGTCCAGCCGCACCGGGCGGCCGGCGAGCTCGGCCAGCGTCGCCTCGATGCGGCCGGCGTACTGCGAGCGGATCCAGTCGAGCTTGAAGCGATTGGGCGCACGCAGGCACACCACCACGCCCTCGGGCCCGTCGCTGACGAGCTGCGCCGCGGGCAGCGGGCGGATCCAGGTGTTGAACTGCTGCTCGGGCAGCTGCGCCGCCAGGCGCTCGCAGCCGGCCTGCCAGAGATCTTCTGTCATTGTGGAAAAGATGCCGATCGATGCCGTCGCCGAGGCGTCCTCCGAACCTCGGCAAGCCGCGGTTATCCACAGTTTTCGACCCGCGGTCAAGCCCGTGCAAAGCCGCGATCCGTGGTGCAAGTGTTTGACCGCAAAAGGGTTTCTTGATCTAATTGCGGGTTCTTCGGGCCTGCGCTTTTTGCGCTCTTGCGGCTTTCGCCCCGAGCGACGCCTCTGCGCGGTGCGTGCGGCGTGCATATTGCCTTGGACCGCGGGTGGCGCGCCCTTGGCGTCGTCGCCCGATCCGGGGCGCTGCGAAGCGTTCGTTCATTGGCGTTCCCGGGCGTTTCCGGGTCTTCCCGGCTGCTTGCGGGCGGCAAGGGCGGCAAGGACGGCAAGCCGACGCTTCGGGCAAGGCCTTGCGCCCGCTTTCCACCCTTCTCCATCGTCCCCTTTTTCCTCTATCCGAACGGAGCCCCATCATGGCCATGAAGCGCACCTACCAGCCGTCGAAGACGCGGCGCGCGCGGACGCACGGTTTCCTCGTGCGCATGAAGACGCGCGGCGGTCGCGCCGTGATCAAGGCGCGCCGCGCCAAGGGCCGCAAGCGCCTGGCGGCCTGAGTCCGTCACGCGCGCGTTGGCGATGATCGGCCGCCTGCATCGCCCGGCCGACTTCCAGCGCCTGCTCGCCACGCCCATGCGCTCGCGAAGCGCTCACTTCGCCGTGCACCATCTGTCGGCTTGGCCGACAGCGGCCGCGCGTTCGCTCGTCCACGCCTCGTCCACCGATTTATCCCCAGATCCGGCGACATCAGGTTCGCCTGCTGTGGATAACTCACCGGCCACGGAGCCCTCGGGCTTCTGGCTGGGCAGCGTGATCCCGAAGCGGCACGCCCGGCGCGCGGTGACGCGCAACCTGCTGCGGCGCCAGATCCGCGCGGTGATGGGCGAGCGGCTGCCACATCTCGCGCCGGGCCTGTGGCTGGTGCGCCTGCGCGCGCCGTACCCGGTTTCGGCCTATCCGAGTGCGGCCTCGGGCGCGCTGCGCCAGGTCGTGCGTGCCGAGCTGGACGGCCTGTTCGAGCGCGCCGTGCAGCGATCGCACCCGCGCGCGGCGGCGGCGGCCTCGACGCCCTCGCCCTGAGCGCCGGCACAAGGCTCGTCATGGCGGCCGACGGCCACCCCGCCCCGATCGCACCGGGCCGTGCCGGCGCCCCGGGCCCGTGGCGCGCGCTCGTGCAACTGCCGCGCCGGCTGCTGGCGGGGCTGGTGCGCGCCTACCAGCTCCTCTTCAGCGCCTGGCTCGGCAACGTCTGCCGCTACGCGCCGAGCTGTTCGCACTACGCGTTGCAGGCGCTGAACCGCCACGGCGCGCTGGGCGGCACGGCGCTGGCCACCTGGCGCGTGCTGCGCTGCAACCCCTGGTCGCTCGGCGGCGAGGACCCCGTGCCGCCGCAGCATCCTTTCGCCGGCCTCTTCACGCGGCTGCCGCTGCGGGCCGGCGACGACTCTCCCGATCCCGAGAAGCCTTCATGACCGATATGCGCCGCACCCTGCTGTGGGTGGTCTTCACGATGTCGCTCGTCCTGCTCTATGACGCGTGGAACCGGCACAACGGGCAGCCCACGCTGTTCGGCATGGCCGCGCCGCCGCCGGCAGCCAGCGCCGCCGCCGCGGGCCGTGCGCCGGGTGGCGTGCCGACGGCGGCGACCGCTGCGGGCGGCAGCGCTGCCGCCGCCCCCGCGGCACCGGCCGCGGCGGCACCGGCCGCGGCGGTGCCGGCCGGCGAGATCGTCGAGGTGGCGACCGACCGCGTCAAGGCGAGCTTCGACAGCATCGGCGGCACGCTGGTGCGCCTGGAGCTGCTCGACTACCGCGACAACGCCGACCGCTCGCGCAACGTCGTGCTCTTCGAGCGCGACGGCAAGCGGCTGTACCTCGCGCAGACCGGCCTCATCAGCACGCAGCCCGGCCTCGCGCTGCCCACGCACCTGACGCCGATGAGCGTCGCCCCCGGCCCGCGCACCCTGGCCGACGGGCAGGACGCGCTCGCGCTGCGCTTCGAGGGCCGCACCGAAGCCGGCGTGCGCCTGGTCAAGACCTACACCTTCACGCGCGGCAGCTACGTCGTCGGCGTCAGGCACGAGGTCTTCAACGAAGGGGCCGCCGCGGTGGCGCCGCAGCTCTACCTGCAACTGGCCCGCGACGGCCAGCCGCCCGAGGGCGAGTCGCGCTTCTACTTCACCTTCACCGGCCCCGCGGTCTACACCGAGCAGGGCAAGTTCCAGAAGATCAAGTTCGAGGACATCGACAAGGGCAAGGCCGACTTCGTCAAGCACGCCGACGACGGCTGGGTCGCGATGGTGCAGCACTACTTCGCCTCGGCCTGGCTGCTGGCCTCGCCGGCCGCGCGCGACTTCCGCGTCGCCAAGGTCGCCGACAACCAGTACACGATCGCGATGGTCACGCCGATCGGCGAACTGGCCCCGGGCGCCTCCAGCCTGCACGAGTCCAAGCTCTACGCCGGCCCGCAGGAGGAGTACAAGCTCGCCGCGCTTGCGCCGGGGCTGGACCTCGTCAAGGACTACGGCTGGTTCACCGTCCTCTCCAAGCCGCTGTTCTGGCTGCTCGACCAACTGCACAAGGGCATCGGCAACTGGGGCTGGGCGATCGTCGCGCTGGTGGTGCTGCTGAAGGCGGCCTTCTACTGGCTCAACGCCAGCGCCTACCGCTCGATGGCCAAGATGAAGGCCGTCAACCCGCGCGTGATGGAGCTGCGCGAGCGCTACAAGGACGAGCCGCAGAAGATGCAGCAGGAGATGATGCGCATCTACCGCGAGGAGAAGGTCAACCCGCTGGGCAGCTGCCTGCCCATCGTCGTGCAGATGCCCTTCTTCATCGCGCTCTACTGGGTGCTGCTGTCCAGCGTCGAGATGCGCAACGCGCCCTGGATCGGCTGGATCACCGACCTCGCCGACAAGGATCCCTGGTTCATCCTGCCGATGCTGATGACGCTGTCCTCGCTGTTCCAGGTCTGGCTCAACCCGACGCCGCCGGACCCCATGCAGGCCAAGATGATGTGGCTGATGCCGCTGCTCTTCTCCTTCATGTTCTTCTTCTTCCCGGCCGGCCTCGTGCTCTACTGGCTGACCAACAACATCCTCTCGATCGCGCAGCAGTGGTTCATCAACAAGCGGCTGGGCGTGCTGAAGTAGCGACCGTGGCGGCCCGTGGGGCGAGGCCCGCCGCCTCCCGGGTGCGCGCCCGGGCCGCGTGACCTGGCTCACGAACCGCCCGCGCATCCCGCGAACAGGGCTTGAGGCGCGGCGCGTTTGATCCGACCATGCCTGCATGCGGGGTGACCCGGCCCCACCCGGCCGGCTCGGGAGTCTGCTGCGGCGCGGCCAGCCAACGCCGCGCCGCCGCTCCACCCGCGCCATCCATGGCCTGCCCCGGGCCCGCTGCCGCGCCACAATGAGCCGAACATGCGCCGCAGCCCCGGGGCGATGCTCGCCCATCTTGCCGATCCCATCGTCGCCATCGCCACCGCCCCCGGGCGCGGCGCCGTCGGCATCGTGCGCGCCTCGGGCGCCGATCTCGCGCCGCTGATCCAGGCCGTGTGCGCGCGCCCGCTGCGCCCGCGCGTGGCGCACTACGGCCCTCTGCTCGACGCCCAGGGCGAGGCGATCGACCAGGGCCTGGCGATCCACTTCCCGGCGCCGCATTCGTACACCGGCGAAGACGTGCTCGAGCTGCAGGCGCACGGCGGCCCGGTGCTGCTGCAACTGCTGCTGGCGCGCTGCCTGCAGGCGCTGCCCGGTGCGCGCCTGGCCGAACCGGGCGAATTCACCCAGCGCGCCTTCCTCAACGGCAAGCTCGACCTGGCGCAGGCCGAGGCCGTCGCCGACCTGATCGACGCCAGCACCGAGGCCGCCGCGCGTTCGGCCTCGCGCGCGCTCTGCGGCGCCTTCTCGGCCCGCGTGCAGGCGCTGGCCGACGGCCTCGTGCAACTGCGCCTGCTGGTCGAGGCCACGCTCGACTTCCCCGAGGAGGAGATCGACTTCCTCGAGCAGGCCGACGCGCGCGGGCGCCTGCAGGCGATCGCCGCCGAACTCGACGCCACGCTCGCCCAGGCGCGCCAGGGCGCGCTGCTGCGCGAGGGCCTGCGCGTCGTGCTTGCCGGCCAGCCCAACGTCGGCAAGAGCTCGCTGCTCAACGCGCTGGCCGGCGCGGAGCTGGCGATCGTCACCGCGATCCCCGGCACCACGCGCGACCGCGTCGCCGAGACCATCCAGATCGAGGGCGTGCCGCTGCACGTCACCGACACCGCCGGCCTGCGCGCCGCGCACGAAGCCGGCGACGAGGTCGAACGCATCGGCATCGAGCGCAGCTGGCAGGCCATCGGGCAGGCCGACGCCGTCCTCTTCCTGCGCGACCTCACGCGGGCCGGCGAACCCGCCTACGAAGCGGCCGACGCCGCCATCGCCGCGCAACTGCCGGCTGGCGCGCGCGTGCTGCAGGTCTACAACAAGCTCGACGCCGTGCCGACCCCCGCGCCCGCGGCGGCGGCGGCGGCGCTGCCGACAAGGCCCGCCGACGCGATCACGCTGTCCGCCCGCACCGGCGAAGGCCTGCAGACCCTGCGCCGCGCGCTGCTGCAGGCCGCCGGCTGGCAGCCCGGCGCCGAAGGCCTCTTCATCGCACGCGCACGCCACCTCGACGCGCTGCAGCGCACCCGCCAGCACCTGCAGCAGGCCGAGGCCCACGCCGCCCGGCGCGACGCCGCGCTCGACCTGCTCGCCGAGGAACTGCGCCTGGCGCACGAAAGCCTGGGCGAGATCACCGGCCAGATGAGCGCCGACGAACTGCTCGGCGAAATCTTCTCGCGCTTCTGCATCGGCAAGTAGTGCGGTTCTGCGGTCCAGGGGTCAGGTCTTGCCGTTTGCCTCCCCCCGAGGCGCGGCGGCCGTCGGCGCAGACCTGAAGGCTGCCTTGGGCTGGATGGCCTGGCGAGCAGGAATGCCGTTCCTATGGGGCAAAAGGCAAGACCTGACCCCCAAGGTCCGAGAGCGTCGACGATGTGGTGAATGCCGGCGTCGATCCGCTGTACCGGCTGCGGCGGCTTGGCGACGGGGTGGGGCATGCGCTGGGGAAGGCAGAATCGCCGCCCATGCCGACGCCCTACGAAATCGCCAAGGTCGGCGGGAAGCATGCTGGGCTGCTGCGGCAGATTCCCACAATGGGCCCCAGGCAGCGGCGGAAGTCGGTGGAATCGTATCGTGAGGTCATCGACCTACACCTTGACAGGATCGCCAGCCCAGAGAAGATGTCCCGGCTTGGTCGACCTTGCGCCAGTCCCACCGCGACAGTTTGATCCGCGGGTGGCAGAAGGAAATCGCCGATCACCAAGAGCAGATTGCGGTCCTGAAGGGGTACGAAGATGAGCACCAGTGACGACAACGTGAAGGCTGCGGCGCTCGCGTGCTTGGCGGAGACCGTCGCGCAGCTGATCGAAGAGGGAAGCGCGAAGGCAGGCACTGAAGACGGCCTCTTTGCCTATGCCGTGCTGAACCGGCTGAAGAACAACGCGAGCGCCCTGGGTGTGCCGCTGGACGCAATCGGGCTGGATGGGTTCAAAGTGGATTCGCTGCTGTCACCGGCCCGGCAAGCCGCCTGACTACCGCTTCACCGCCCCCTGATCACCAGCACCCTGTACGCCTCGATCCGGTCCTCGTCGAGCACCGTCTCGGCGTTCTCGAAGATGACGCCCGACGCGCGGAAGGCGTCGAATGCCCAACACGCGAGTACGCAGGCGACGCCCCAGGTCGCTTC
>CAUJJO010000036.1 GCA_963205125.1 Pseudomonadota bacterium
GATGACGCGACGGTAGAGGTCGTTCAGGTCGGAGGTCGCGAAGCGGCCGCCGTCCAGGGGAACGAGCGGGCGCAGGTCCGGCGGCAGCACCGGCAGCACCTCCATCACCATCCAGTTGGGCTTGATGCCGCTCTTCTTGAAGGCCTCGAGCACCTTCAGGCGCTTGGAGTTCTTCTTGATCTTCAGCTCCGAGCCGGTCATGTCGCCGCGGATCTTCTCGATCTCGGCCTCGATGTCCAGTTCCTCGAGCAGCTTCTTGACGCCCTCGGCGCCCATCATCGCCTCGAACTCGTCGCCGTACTCGGCGTGCTTGGCCTCGAAGTCGTCCTCGCTCATGATCGAGAACTTCTTCAGCGGCGTCATGCCGGGGTCGGTGACGACGTAGGCCTCGAAGTAGAGCACGCGCTCGATGTCGCGCAGCGTCATGTCGAGCACGAGGCCCAGGCGCGAGGGCAGCGACTTCAGGAACCAGATGTGCGCGCAGGGCGCGGCCAGGTCGATGTGACCCATGCGCTCGCGGCGCACCTTGGTCTGCGTCACCTCGACGCCGCACTTCTCGCAGATCACGCCGCGGTGCTTCAGGCGCTTGTACTTGCCGCACAGGCACTCGTAGTCCTTGATCGGCCCGAAGATCTTGGCGCAGAACAGGCCGTCGCGTTCCGGCTTGAAGGTGCGGTAGTTGATCGTTTCGGGCTTCTTCACCTCGCCGAAGGACCAGGAGCGGATCTTGTCGGGCGAAGCGAGCCCGATCTTGATCGCGTCGAAGTGTTCCTCGGGGGTGAACTGGTTCAGAAGGCCAAGCAGTCCCTTCATGGTCTTGATCCCTTTCCTTCCTTAGTTCCGTTCCAGGTCCATGTCCAGGCCCAGGGAGCGGATCTCCTTGACCAGGACATTGAACGACTCGGGCATGCCGGCCTCGATCGCGTGTTCGCCCTTGACGATGTTCTCGTACACCTTGGTACGGCCGTTCACGTCGTCGGACTTGACGGTGAGCATCTCCTGCAGGATGTAGCTGGCGCCATAGGCCTCCAGCGCCCACACTTCCATCTCGCCGAAGCGCTGGCCGCCGAACTGCGCCTTGCCGCCCAGCGGCTGCTGCGTCACCAGGCTGTAGGGGCCGGTGGAGCGCGCGTGCATCTTGTCGTCGACGAGGTGGTGCAGCTTGAGCACGTGCATGTAGCCCACGGTCACCGGGCGCTCGAAGGCGTCGCCGGTGCGGCCGTCGTAGAGCGTGGCCTGGGTGCGCGTGGCGGTGAGGCCCTTGCGCGCGGCGACCTCGTCGGGGAAGGCCAGCTGCAGCATCGCGCGAATCTCCTCCTCGGCCGCGCCGTCGAACACCGGCGTGGCGAAGGGCACGCCGTCCTGCAGGTTGTGCGCCATCTCCTGCACCTGACCGTCGGAGAGCTGGTCGATCTGCTCGGCCGTGCCGCCCGACTTGTTGTAGAGCTCGTCAAGGAAGGCGCGCAGCTCGGCCACGCGCGCCTGGCGCTGCAGCATGTCGCCGATGCGCTGGCCGATGCCCTTGCCGGCCCAGCCCAGGTGCACTTCCAGCACCTGGCCGACGTTCATGCGCGAGGGCACGCCCAGCGGGTTGAGCACGATGTCGCAAGGCGTGCCGTCGGCCATGTAGGGCATGTCCTCGACGGCGACGATCTTGGACACCACGCCCTTGTTGCCGTGGCGGCCGGCCATCTTGTCGCCGGGCTGCAGGCGGCGCTTGACGGCCAGGTAGACCTTGACCATCTTCAGCACGCCCGCGGGCAGCTCGTCGCCCTGCGTGAGCTTCTTGCGCTTTTCCTCGAAGGCGAGGTCGAAGCTGTGGCGGGTCTGGTCCAGCGAGTTCTTGATCGACTCGAGCTGGTTGGCGAGGTCCTCGTCGGCCGGACGGATGTCGAACCAGTGGTAGCGCTCGACCGCGGCGAGGTAGTCGCGCGTGATCGTCGTGCCCTTGGCGATCTTCTGCGGGCCGCCGTTGGCGACCTTGCCCACCAGCAGCTTGCCGATGCGGTCGAAGGCGTCGGCCTCGACGATGCGCAGCTGGTCGTTCAAGTCCAGGCGGAAGCGCTTCAACTCGTCGTCGATGATCTGCTGCGCGCGCTTGTCGCGCTGGATGCCTTCGCGGGTGAAGACGTGCACGTCGATCACCGTGCCCTGCGTGCCCTGGTCGACGCGCAGCGAGGTGTCCTTCACGTCGCTGGCCTTCTCGCCGAAGATCGCGCGCAGCAGCTTCTCCTCGGGCGTGAGGGTGGTCTCGCCCTTGGGCGTGACCTTGCCCACCAGCACGTCGCCGGGGTTGACCTCGGCGCCGATGTAGACGATGCCCGACTCGTCCAGGCGCGCCAGCTGCTGCTCGGAGAGGTTGGGGATGTCGCGCGTGATGTCCTCGGCGCCGAGCTTGGTGTCGCGCGCCATCACCACCAGCTCCTCGATGTGGATCGAGGTGTAGCGGTCGTCGGCGACGACGCGCTCGCTGATGAGGATGGAGTCCTCGAAGTTGTAGCCGTTCCAGGGCATGAAGGCGACCAGCATGTTCTGGCCCAGGGCCAGTTCGCCGAGGTCGGTGCTGGCGCCGTCGGCCACCACGTCGCCGGCCGCGACCTGGTCGCCGCGCGCGACGATCGGGCGCTGGTGGATGTTGGTGTTCTGGTTGGAACGCTGGTACTTGATCAGGTTGTAGATGTCGACGCCGACCTCGCCGGCCACCGTCTCGTCGTCGTTGACGCGGATGACGATGCGGTTGGTGTCGACGTAGTCGACGACGCCGCCGCGGCGTGCCGTGACGACGGTGCCGGAGTCGATCGCCGCGACGCGCTCGACGCCGGTGCCCACCAGCGCCTTCTCCGGGCGCAGCGTCGGCACGGCCTGGCGCTGCATGTTGGCGCCCATCAGCGCACGGTTGGCGTCGTCGTGCTCGAGGAAGGGCACGAGCGAGGCGGCCACCGAGACGATCTGCGTCGGCGCCACGTCCATGTACTGCACGCGCTCGGGCGACAGCAGCACCGATTCGCCGCGCTCGCGCGCCGAGACCAGCTCGTCGATCAGCCGGCCCTCGCCGTCCAGCGTCGCGTTGGCCTGCGCGATGACGTACTTGCCCTCCTCGATCGCCGAGAGGTAGTCGATCTGGTCGGTGACCTTGCCGTCCTCGACGCGGCGGTACGGCGTCTCGAGGAAGCCGTACTCGTTGAGCTGCGCGTAGAGCGCCAGCGAGTTGATGAGGCCGATGTTCGGGCCTTCCGGCGTCTCGATCGGGCAGACGCGGCCGTAGTGCGTCGGGTGCACGTCGCGCACCTCGAAGCCGGCGCGCTCGCGGGTGAGACCACCCGGGCCCAGCGCGGAGACCCGCCGCTTGTGCGTGATCTCGGAGAGTGGGTTGGTCTGGTCCATGAACTGGCTGAGCTGGCTCGCGCCGAAGAACTCCTTGAGCGCCGCGGAGATCGGCTTGGAGTTGATCAAGTCGTGCGGCATCAGGCCGTCGGTCTCGGCCTGGCCCAGGCGCTCCTTGACCGCCTTCTCGATGCGCGCGAGGCCCGAGCGGTACTGGTTCTCCGCCAGCTCGCCGACGCAGCGCACGCGGCGGTTGCCGAGGTGGTCGATGTCGTCGACCTCGCCGTTGCCGTTGCGCAGCTCGACGAGGATCTTGACGACGTCCAGGATGTCCTCGTTGCTGAGGTTCATCTTGCCCTCGGGCGTGCCGCGGCCGACGCGGGCGTTGAACTTCATGCGCCCGACGCGCGAGAGGTCGTAGGTGTCCTCGCTGTAGAAGAGGCGGTTGAAGAGCGCCTCGACGGCGTCCTCGGTCGGCGGCTCGCCAGGGCGCATCATGCGGTAGATCGCCACCCGCGCCGAGAGCTGGTCAGCGGTCTCGTCGCTGGCCAGCGTCTGGCTGATGTAGGCCCCCTGGCTGAGCTCGTTGGTGTAGATGCACTGGAAGTCCTTGATGCCGGCCGCGCGCAGCTTCTTCAGCAGTGCCTCGGTGAGCTCCTCGTTGGCCTTGGCGACGATCTCGCCGGTGTCGGCGTCGACCATGTTGCGCGCCAGCACGCGGCCGATGAGGAAGTCCTCGGGCACGCTGACGAAGCCCGTGCCGCTGCCCTCGAGCTGCTTGATGTGGCGCGCGGTGATGCGCTTGTCCTTCTCGACGACGACGTTGCCGCTCTTGTCGGTGAGGTCGAAGCGCGCGACCTCGCCCTTCAGGCGCTCGGGCACGAACTCCATCTGCGCGCCGGTGTCCATCAGCCGGAAGCTGTCGTTGACGAAGAAGTGCGCGAGGATCGCCTCGGGGTTCAGGCCGATGGCCTTGAGCAGGATCGTCACCGGCATCTTGCGGCGGCGGTCGACGCGGAAGTAGAGGATGTCCTTGGGGTCGAACTCGAAGTCCAGCCAGGAGCCGCGGTAGGGGATGATGCGCGCGGAGAAGAGCAGCTTGCCCGAGCTGTGCGTCTTGCCCTTGTCGTGCTCGAAGAAGACGCCAGGCGAGCGGTGCAGCTGCGAGACGATGACGCGCTCGGTGCCGTTGATGATGAAGGAGCCGTAGTCGGTCATGAGCGGCACTTCGCCCATGTAGACCTCCTGGTCGCGCACTTCCTTGACGACCTTCTGCGGGTGCGACTCGCGGTCGTAGATGATCATCTCGAGCTTGGCGCGCACCGCGGCGGCGTAGTTCAGGCCGCGCTGCTGGCACTCGCGCACGTCGAACGCCGGCTTGGCGATGTTGTATTCGACGAAGCGCATCGACACGAAGCCGTTGTGCGAGGTGATCGGGAAGGCCGAGAGGAAGGCCGCCTGCAGGCCCTCCGGCTTGCGCCGGGAAGGCGCGACGTCCTTCTGCAGGAAGGCGACGTAGGAGTCGCGCTGCATCGTCAGCAGGTAGGGGATGTCGAGAACGCTCTCGCGCTTGCCGAAGCTCTTGCGGATGCGCTTGCGCTCGGTGAAGGTATAGGTGCTGGGCTGCGCCATGGATCACTCCGTGTCGAGGGCCTGCGCCGGGCCAAGGCGATCAGGTCCGTCGGCGACTGGCTGGCTCGTCGTCCCCCGGGGCGGGCGACGAGCCGACTCGGGCCTTGCGCCCGAGGTCTGGTGGCAGGCCACAACCAGCCCCTGGCGGACAACCCCGGCCATGCACCGGAGTCCGACCAAACCCGTTCCCTGCAGTCGGATCAGGAAACACTTGCAAGCGTCGACACGCGGCGCTTGCAGGGGTCACCTGAACGAGGTCGGGGCGCGCCGCGCCTCGACCCCGCTTTCGCCTCTTACTTCAGCTCGGCCTTGGCGCCGGCTTCCACCAGCTTCTTCTGGGCGGCTTCGGCGTCGGCCTTGGCGATGCCTTCCTTGACCGGCTTGGGTGCGCCGTCGACCAGGTCCTTGGCCTCCTTCAGGCCCAGGCCGGTGAGCTCGCGCACGGCCTTGATGACCGACACCTTGTTGGCGCCGGCTTCCAGCAGCATCACGGTGAACTCGGTCTGCTCCTCGGCAGCCGGAGCGGCCGCGCCGCCGCCGGCACCGGCGGCCGGAGCGGCCATCGCCGCGGCGGACACGCCGAACTTCTCCTCGATGGCCTTGACCAGGTCATTGAGCTCCATCACGGTCATGCTGTCCATCGCGGACAGGAAGGCGTCTTTGTCGAATGCCATTTGGGGTTCCTCGAAATTGTCGATTGAGTGTCTGTGCAAAAAAGGGATGCGGTCCAGCGGGCCTCAGGCGGCCGCGGGAGCCTCGGCGGGGGCGCCGCGCTTCTCGGCGACGGCGGCGAGCACGCCGGCCATGCGCTGGATCGGCGACTTCAGCAGGCCGGCCACCTGGGCGATCAACACCTCGCGGCTGGGGATCGCCGCCAGGGCCTTGACCCCTTCGGCATCCAGCGCGCGGCCGGCGTAGGCGCCGCCCTTGATGACGAGCTTGTCGTTGCCCTTGGCGAAGTCGGCGATGACTTTCGCCGCAGCCACGGCATCCTCGGAAAAGCCGTAGATCAGCGGGCCGGCCATGGCGCCCTGGACCACCTCGAACGACGTGCCGGCGACGGCGCGGCGCGCCAGCGTGTTCTTCACGACGTGAAGATAGACGCCCTTGGCGCGCGCGTCGACGCGCAGCTTGTCGAGGTGTGCCACGGTGAGGCCACGGTACTCGGCCAGCGCCAGCGTCTGCGAACGCGCGGCTTGCGCCGACACGTCCGCCACCACGGCGGCCTTCTCGTTGCGGTTGAGACTCAAGGTCTGCTCCTCACTTCAACGGGCCCAGGCACCGCCCTTGCGGACGGCACGGTCGGCCCACCGGGAATCAGCGACCTTCTGTTCGGAAACACTCATCGGAGCCTTCGTCACAGCGGGTTCGCCATCTGCGCTGGCGATTAAGACCGGCCGCTCGTCGCAGCCGGTCACCAGCGGTCTTGGACGGCCCGCCGACCCGTGACGGTCGGCGACCCACCCATTCTTCTTGCGTTCAGGCCGAAGCCGCCGAAGCGGCGATCGACGCCGTATCCACGCGCACACCCACGCCCATGGTCGAGGACACCGCGACCTTGCGCAGGAAGATGCCCTTGCTGGTCGCCGGCTTGGCCTTGTTGAGGGCCTCGATCAGCGCGCGCAGGTTGTCGCTGAGCTTGTCGTGGTCGAACGAGCGGCGGCCGATGGTGCCGTGGATGATGCCGGCCTTGTCGACGCGGAACTGCACCTGGCCGGCCTTGGCGTTCTTCACCGCGGTGGCCACGTCCGGCGTCACGGTGCCGACCTTGGGGTTGGGCATGAGGCCGCGCGGGCCGAGGATCTGGCCGAGCGTACCGACCACGCGCATGGTGTCGGGCGAGGCGATGACGACGTCGAAGTTGAGGTTGCCGGCCTTGATGTCGGCGGCGAGGTCGTCCATGCCGACGATGTCGGCGCCCGCGGCCTTGGCCTCCTCGGCCTTGGCGCCCTGGGCGAACACCGCCACGCGCTTGGTCTTGCCGGTGCCCGCGGGCAGCACGACCGCGCCGCGCACGACCTGGTCGGACTTGCGCGCGTCGACCCCGAGCTGCACCGCGACGTCGATCGACTCGTCGAACTTGGCGGTCGCGCACTCCTTGACGATGGTCAGCGCATCGGCCAGCGGGTAGAGCTTGGTGCTGTCGACCTTGCCCTGCAGCGCCTTGGCTTTCTTGGTCAGCTTGGCCATGTTCAGACTCCTTCCACCGTGATGCCCATCGAGCGCGCCGAGCCGGCAATGGTCTTCACCGCGCGGTCGAGGTCGGCGGCGGTGAGGTCCTTGCCCTTGGTCTTGGCGATTTCCTCGAGCTGCGCCCGCGTGACCTTGCCGACCTTCTCGAGGTGCGGCTTGCCCGAGCCCTTCTCGATCTTCGCCGCCTTCAGCAGCAACACCGTCGCCGGGGGCGACTTCAGCACGAAGGTGAAGGACTTGTCGGCGTAGGCGGTGATCACCACCGGCAGCTTCAGGCCCGGTTCGTAGCTCTGCGTCTGCGCGTTGAACGCCTTGCAGAACTCCATGATGTTGAGGCCGCGCTGACCCAGCGCCGGGCCGATCGGGGGCGAAGGGTTGGCCTTGCCCGCCGGAACCTGCAGCTTGATGAAGCCGACGATCTTCTTTGCCATGTATGGCTCCTCGAGTTCAAGCGACCGCTTGCGCGATCTCCTCGTCCATCAGCCCTTGCGACAGGACGCATGCCGGGGCCGTGGCGGCATGCATCCAAACCCTGGGGCGGCGCGGCATCGACACCGACGCCGCCGCGCCCCGCGCAGCTCAGATCTTCTCGACCTGGGCGAAATCCAGCTCGACCGGCGTGGCGCGGCCGAAGATCGTGACCGAGACGCGCACCTTGCTCTTCTCGTAGTTGACTTCCTCGACGGCGCCGTTGAAGTCGGTGAACGGGCCTTCCTTGACGCGCACCAGCTCGCCCACCGTCCACTCGACCTTGGGGCGCGGCTTCTCCGCGCCCTCCTGCATCTGGTTGACGATCTTGTTGACCTCGGCCTCGGAGATCGGCGCCGGGCGGTTGCGCGCGCCGCCGATGAAGCCGGTGACCTTGCTGGTGTGCTTGACCAGGTGCCAGGTGTCGTCGGCCATCTCCATCTCGACCAGCACGTAGCCGGGATAGATGCGCCGCTCGGTGACGGTCTTCTTGCCGTTCTTGAGCTCGACCACCTCCTCGGTGGGAACGAGGATGCGGCCGAACTTGTCCTGCATGCCGGCGCGGTCGATGCGCTCGCGCAGGTTGCGCTCGACCGCCTTCTCCATGCCGGAGTAGGCGTGCACGATGTACCAGCGCTTGCTGGACAGCGGTGCGGGGGCGCGGGTCGCCTGCGCCGTCGCGTCGCTCGAGTCGGTCAAGGGAGTGATGTCGCTCATGGCTTGCTCCGGGACGTCAGCGCTTCCAGCCCAGGATCAGGTCGTACAGCACCCACTCCAGGGTCTTGTCGGCGAGGAACATGAACAGCGCCATCAGGAAGACGAAGGCGATCACGTAGCCGGTCATCTGCATCGCCTCCTTGCGCGTGGGCCAGACGACCTTCTTCGTCTCGCGCACCGACTCGCGGGAAAAGCCGACCAGTTGCCGGCCCCACTCCGAGGTCAGGAAGAGCGCCACCGAACCGGCCAGCACCACCAGCAGCGCGAGCACGCGCAGCCACAGGTCCTGCTTGCCGAGCGCGTAGAAGGCGCCGATCGCCGCCACGAGGAGCAACGCGGCGCCGCCCAGCTTGGCCTTGTCGGCGCCGGTGGAAATCGTCTGGACGGGCGGTTGGGTTGCCATGATGGTGCAGTGCAGCCGGTAGGCCTGACGGGCGCCGCCCATGACACCGGAGGGGTGCCAGGGTGTGCAGCGATCGCGGCGAACCCGCCATGGGTCGGGTGGCAGGGGCAGAGGGGATCGAACCCCCGACCTTCGGTTTTGGAGACCGACGCTCTGCCAGTTGAGCTATGCCCCTGCGGTCGAAAGACCGGTTCTGAAATCGAAATGCCTTGGAGAAGTCTCGCGCTCGATGCTCGTGGGCGGGTCGCGTTCAGCGGCAGTCGCTGCTTACTCGATGATCTTGGCCACCACGCCCGCGCCGACGGTGCGCCCGCCCTCGCGGATGGCAAAGCGCAGGCCCTCTTCCATGGCGATCGGCGCGATCAGCTTGACGGTGATGCTCACGTTGTCCCCGGGCATCACCATCTCCT
>CAUJJO010000037.1 GCA_963205125.1 Pseudomonadota bacterium
GCCGATGGGTAAGGGGAGCTGAGCGGCAGCGATGAGTTGCATCGGCAACGCTCGGCGCCTGGTGGTCTGCTACCTGCGTGAGCCAGACGCTCGGGTCGCTGACCCCAAGGTTCGAGTCTCGACCCTCACCGGCCAATCACCCGTCGGAGAAGCAGACCTTCATCGTCGCCGCTTCGCCTCCCCAAGCACGCGGACTTGGGCTCACTGCAGCCGTGGATGCTCAGCGACCAAGCGCCGTCATGCTGCTGACGCGATCAAGGCGTTGTCCAGGTCTCGCCAGAGATCCTCCACATTGTTGACGCCGACCGAAAATTGACCAGCAAAGCCGGGTGATGCCGACCGAAAACTGACCAGGGTGTTCAACCTACCCTGCTGCTTTTTTGTGCAGCAAGGGACGAGGAGTGATCACCATGGCCATGATGGGCAAGATCCGCTCGATGCACTTCCGGCAAGGGAAGTCGATCAGCGAGATCGCGCGGCTGACGAGTCTGTCGCGCAACACGATCAAGAAGTGGCTGAAGGCGCCGCAGGGTGCCGAGCCGAAGTACCGGCGTCGGGAGATGCCGACGAAGTTGGCGCCGTTCGTGCAGGCGCTGGAGAAGGCACTGAAGGCCGACGGGCATCGCCCGCGACACGAGCGGCGCACCGCTCGGGCGCTGCATGTGGAGTTGCAGGCCCTGGGCTACGAGGGCGGCTACACGCGGCTGACCGATTACATCCGCACCTGGCGTGACGAGCAAGGCAAGGTCAGCGCCACGAGCGCGTTTGTGCCGCTGAGCTTCGAGCTTGGTGACGCGTTCCAGTTCGATTGGAGCGAGGAGGGTCTGGTTGTCGGTGGCATCTACCGGCGCCTTCAGCTTGCGCACCTGAAGCTGTGCGCCTCGCGCGCGTTCTGGCTGGTCGCCTACCCCACGCAGGGTCACGAGATGCTGTTCGACGCGCACACGCGCAGCTTCGCGGCGCTGGGCGGCATTCCACGTCGGGGCATCTACGACAACATGAAGACGGCGGTCGACAAGGTCAAGAAGGGCAAGGGCCGCGTGGTCAATGCGCGCTTCGCAGCGATGAGTGCGCATTACCTGTTCGACCCTGACTTCTGCAACGTCGCCTCGGGGTGGGAGAAGGGGCGCGTGGAGAAGAACGTGCAGGACAGCCGCCGGCGCGTGTGGATCGAGGCAGCCCGCCGGCGCTTCGGCTCCTTCGACGAACTCAACGCCTGGCTGGCAACCCGGTGCCGGGCGCTGTGGCAGGAGATCCGGCATCCGGAGCACAGCCAGTTCAGCGTGGCCGAGATGCTGGAGCATGAGTTGCTGCACCTGATGCCCATGCCCGAGCCCTTCGATGGCTATGTGGAGAACCCGGCGCGCGTGTCCAGCACCTGCTTGGTGACGGTGCTGCGCAACCGCTACTCGGTGCCGTGCGAGCTGGCCGGGCAGATGGTCTCGACCCGGCTGTACCCGACCCGGGTGGTCGTGGTGGCCGAGGACAAGATCGTGGCCAGCCACACGCGCTTGAGCGACCGCGGTCAGACCTCGTACGACTGGCAGCACTACATCCCGCTGGTGCAGCGCAAGCCCGGCGTGCTGCGCAACGGCGCGCCGTTCGCCGACATGCCCGCGCCGCTGCTGGCCTTGCAGCAGGCCCTGCTGCGGCGCGCTGGCGGCGACCGCGTGATGGCACAGGTTCTGGCTGCGGTGCCGACCGCCGGCCTGGACGCCGTGCTGGTGGCGGCCGAACTGGTGCTGGAGACGGGCGCCGTCAGCGCCGAGCACGTGCTCAACCTCATCGGACGGCTCAACGCGAGTGCGCCGCCGGATCAGGTGGAGACGGCGCTGCGCCTGAACGAAGCCCCGCGTGCCGACACCGACCGCTACGACCGGCTGCGTGACGCTGCCGGCCAGGAGGTGGACCATGCGTGACGTGACTGCCGAACTCAAGGCACTGCGGCTGCACGGGATGGCCGGCGCCTGGGTCGACCTCGTCGCCCAGGGCGGCGGCGGCGGCGTGGACAGCTCGCGCTGGCTGATCGAGCACCTGTTGCAGGCCGAGGGCACCGACCGTGCGATGCGATCGGTGAGCTACCAGATGAGCGCCGCGCGCTTCCCGGCGCACCGCGACCTGGCCGGCTTCGACTTCGATGCCTCCAAGGTCGACCGCGCGCTGATCGACCAGCTGGCCGACCTGTCGTTCACCGAGGCTGCGCACAACGCGGTGTTCATCGGCGGGCCGGGCACGGGCAAGACGCATCTGTGCACGGCGCTCGGCGTGGCCGGCATCACGCGGCATGGCAAACGGGTGAGGTTCTACTCGACGGTGGACCTGGTCAATGCGCTGGAACGCGAGAAGGCCGAAGGCAAGGCTGGGCGGATCGCGGCGAACCTGATGCGCATGGACGCGGTCATCCTGGACGAGCTGGGCTACCTGCCGTTCAGCCAGGCTGGAGGCGCCTTGCTGTTCCACCTGCTGAGCAAGCTCTACGAGCGCACCAGCGTGATGATCACCACCAACCTCACGTTCGGCGAGTGGGCCGCCGTCTTCGGCGACGCGAAGATGACCACCGCACTGCTGGACCGGCTCACGCACCACTGCCACATCGTGGAGACCGGCAACGAGAGCTACCGCTTCCGGCACTCCAGCGCAACCGCCAAGACGCGCATCAGGGCGCGCGAACAGGCCCGACGCGCCAAACCGGCGCCGGACGCCGAGCCGTTCTGAGCGGCCGCCGCGCGGGGCAAGCCGCGCACCATCGATGACGAACAACGGAGTACCGACAACAGCAAAGACCGTAGACTTATCCACAGCTCGCCTCGATCGAGACGGGCTTCCACCCCTGGTCAATGTTCAGTCGGCACGGGTGGTCAAAGTTCGGTCGGCGCGCACAATCGGCGTCCTGAAGTGAACGAGACCCCGTGAACCTGCAAGACCTGCTCACCCAGTTGGACACCCCCATCGTCATCCGCCCCACGCGGCGCATGACCCAGGGCGAGCTAGAGACCGACCTCGACAAGGCGGCCGACATCCTGCGCGGCAACGCCGACCATTCCGAGTTCCGCGGCTACGTGTTCGCGCTGCCGTTCTACAAGCGCATCAGCGCAAGTACGAGAAGGAAGGCGGCCCGGGCCTGGCCGCGTGCGCCGAACTGATCCGCCGCTACAGCGCGCAGCCCGCCGTCGACCTGCGCCACCTCGTGCGCGGGGTCTTCTTCAACCTGTACGTCGGCAACAACGACAGCCACGCCAAGAACCTGTC
>CAUJJO010000038.1 GCA_963205125.1 Pseudomonadota bacterium
AAGTCGACGCGGCTGCCTTGCTTGAGGGTGCGAAAGCCTTCCATCTGAACCGCGGAGAAGTGCGCGAAGACATCGGCACCGCCCCCGTCGGGCTGGATGAACCCGAAACCCTTGGCGTCATTGAACCACTTGACGACACCGGCAGCCATACTGAACCTCTCCTCGTGAAGCTCAGAAATTATGTGAGACATCATGAAAAGAGGTCAAGCCGGGCGTCGAAACTCAGATCGAACCTGCTCGTTTCGAGGCGCTCAGCCCCGCAGTGCTGCCCGTTGCGCTCCAGGCTACAAGCTCTTGAGCAGCGCCAGCACTTCCGCCTGTTTCGGGTAGCTGCTGCCCAGATCGGACAAAATCTTCAGCGTCTGGCGAGCCTCGTCAGGTTGCCCTGCGTCCCGCAGGTAGCGCGCCAGGCGCAGCTTGAGTTCTGGATCCCTGGGCTCGACGCGCACGGCGATGCGCTGCGTCTCAACGGCCTTGCCGATTTCTCCTGCGGCGGCCTGGATTGCGGCGAGCGTGTCCAGGATCGGGGCGCGATTGGGCAGCATCGCGTTCGCGCGCTCGGCCATCGACAAGGCGCCGGGTTTGCCCTGCTTGTGAAGCAGCCAGGCGGTGTTGTTCATCGCCAGCGCATTGTTGGGCTGGCTGGCGAGAACGGCGCGGTAATGCATCTCCGCTGCAGCCAGGTCGTTTCTGTTTGTCGCGAGGTCGCCAAGATGGAACTGGAACGCCGGATCGTTCGGACGCCGCGCTTCCCACTCGGCGGCAAGGCGTTGAGCGTCGCTGCTTCGTCCCTGCGCCAAGAGCGTGGTGTGCAGCTTGATCGCCGCTTCGCTCGCGCCACTGGCGTCCAGCGCCTTGCGATAAGCGGGTGCCGCGGCCGCCCAGTTTTGCCGTCCGGCTTGGATGTCGCCTTCGGTCGCGTGACCCAGCCCGCTGCTGGCCGGGAGTTTCTGCATGTCACGGGCAATCGCGAGTGCCTGCTCCACATCGCTGTCCTGCAGGGCCAGCATGGCCAGGGCGCGGCGCGCCTCACCAAGGTGAGGATCGATCTCGAGCGCCTTCTTCAGCGCCGCGCGGGCACCGTCGCGATCGCGATTGGCCAGCAGCGCCTCGGCCAGATTCATCTGGACCGAGGCATTGCGCTCCTGCACCGCTGCCATCGTGCGCAGCGTCGAGATGGCCTGCTGCACCTGCCCGGCGAGAAACTGTGCCTGGCCGAGCGCCTGCAGGATCGCCATGTCGTTCGGCAGGGCGCTTGCCGCCGCCTGGGCGGCATTGAGCGCGGCAGCGTGGTCACCGTTCTGTGCGTGACGCTGGATCAGTGCAAGCTGGAGCGAGACCTCGCGCGGGTTGGCGCGCACCCCTTCGGCGAGGATTTCGACTGCGTCGGGCGCGGGGCTGCCATCCGCAGCGGGAATGCTGGCGAGCAGGATCAGCGCCTGTCCGTGAGCAGGCGTCTCCTTCAGGAACGCCTTGACGCGGCGCCGGGCGTCTTCGGCCTTGCCGGTCACCACATCCAACGAGGCGAGTGCCGCCACCGCTGGGAAGTACCTGGCGTCCTTGGCCAACGCGGCCTCGAAACTGCGCCGCGCGCCGACGGCGTCGCGTTGAGCCACCAGCACCTGGCCGCGTAGCTGATCGGGGAGCGGTTGCCCAGGGGTCTTGCGCGCTGCGGCTTCGATCGCACTCAGCGCGCCATGCAGATCGCCAGCGGCGATGCGCGCGCTGATCAGGGCAAGGTCGGCCTGCGTGCCTGCGTCACCGGCCGCCAGCGCCTCGAGGTCTCGCAAGGCAATGTCGCCGCGGCCCCCTTGCAATTGCGCCAACGCGGCGCGTGTGCGCACCCTGATGTCCCTCGGGGCCAGGGCGCTGGCACGCTTGAACGCATCGTCTGCTCGACGCGCGTCGCCCATGCGCAGTAAGGCTTCGCCGGCCAGTGCCAGGCTCTGAGCGTCAGCTTGTGAGCCTTCGAGCAGGGGTGCAAGCACCTGCAGCGCCTGCGAGGCATTGCCCATGCGCATTTGGCTGCGCGCCAGAACCTGCCTCGCAAGCATCAGGCCCGGGTTGACCTTGATGGCGCGTGCGGCATAGGCCTGGGCTTGCACGTCGTGACCGAGCTGATACTCGGCGGCTGCAGCCAGTTCCAGGGCTCGCGGGTGATCCGGGACGAACTTGAGCAGATCATCGACGATCTCGCGCGCGCGCCCGTACTGGCCGTCCACGTAGGCAAACTGGGCTTCGAAGAAGACCGTCTCGGGGTGCAGGTGGGCGGCCTTGCGCAGCCTCTCGAAAGCCTGTCGCGCCTCCTGCACCTTCCCTTGGCGGAACTGGATAGTCACGAGTTCGGCCATGGCGGGTACATGGTCGGGATGAGCGGCAAGCACCCGGCGATGCGCGTCCAGCGCGCCGCTCCCGTCGTTCCTGCCCAGCCACAGCAGGTAGCCCTTGGCCGTTCCGGCTTCGGCATTTCCAGGATCGGTGGCAAGCAGGCTGTCCAGGACGCGCAGCGCACCGTCGACGTCACCGTCGCGCGCCTTCATCCGCGCCTGCACGACGACGGCGATGGTGGACCGCGGGTCCGCCTGCAAGGCTTGTGCGATCGTTTCGTTGGCCTTGTCGAGCTGACCTTGCTGCGAATAGGCTGCGGCGATCAGCGCGCGCAAGTCGGCGTCGGCCGCCGGCTCGGCCAGTCGGCTGTTGCCGAAGGAATCGATCAGCTTGGGGGCCTTGCCCAGCAGCAGCATGGCCCGCGCAAGCGAGGGCAACACCTGCACGTCGCTTGCCTTTGCCTCGCGTGCGCGCAACAGTTCAACCTCCGCGCCGGCCGGATCGCTGCTGGCAAGCAGCGCACGGCCGAGCAGCGTACGCGCCTGGGCCGAGTCGGGATCCCGCTCCAGCGCACGCTTGAGCTCGATCACGGCCTCAGCGTTCTTCCCCTGATCGAAATACCGCTGCGCCGAGGCGACGATCTGCTCGGACGACTCGCCGCCGCAGCCGGCGAGCATCGCGCCCACCAGCACCAGGCTGCCGACGACCGAAGCCCGGACTCGGATGAAAACGGTGTCTGCTCGCATGTCGAACCTCAGTGCGATAGAGCGCGCACGATAGCGCGGCCAGCAGCGTACCGGCGTCTCGGAGAGGCCTGGCGGCCCCGTTCTTGAGGGGAGCCCTGTCGCTTCCCCTCGAAGGTGTCGAACAAATTGACACTCTTGGTCAGCCACAGCGATGCGAAGCATGTAACTCATTGATTACAAACAAAGTGAAAGCCAAGGCATGTAATTTGCTTGGCGAAACACGGACCGGCGTCGTGGCCGATCAAGAGCTAGGCAGGGGACTTCAATGGACGGAGGAAGGGCAATGAGCAGGCTTTCGGGTTTTGCGCGATCAGCATTGGTCGCAGGCGTCGTCGGGATGTCGGTGCTGGCAAGTACGCCGAGCAGCGCGGCGACCATCCAACTGGGATTCATTCTCGATCGCTCCGGCAGCATCGGTTCCAGTAACTGGAACACGATCGTCAACGGGCTCTCGAGCGCCATCAATACCCTGATTCCAGTCTCGGGCCCGGATGTGTACGAGATCTCGGTCGTGACCTTTGCCGGCTCTGCGAGCACGACAGCTGGCACGAGCAAGATCCTGGTGTCCGACGCGTCGACCCGTTCCGCCCTCGCCAGCGCCATCTCGGGTCTGTCCAGCGTCTACGCGGGAGGCACAACGAATTACAGCGCGGCGTTTTCGCTGATGGATACGACGCTCAGGGCATCCACCGCGGGCGCGAGCAAGACCTACGTCAACTTCGCGACGGACGGCGAGCCGAACCCGACTAACGCCAATGGGCTCACCGAGCGCGCCAGCATGATCCGTTCGGCGGTCGGCGGCTACGTCGACAACATCAGCATCGAGGGCATTGGGGCCGGTGTCGACGCCGCATGGCTGAAGAACAACATTTGCTATCCAGCACCGTGTGACGACACGAATCCCTATGATTTCCCGTCGAAGGGCTTCTACATTGGGGTTGCGAACGCGCAGGCCTACGTGGATGCGATTGCCCACAAGATCCGTGTCGTCACGGGACAGGTTCCTGAGCCCGCCAGTCTCGCTTTGGTCGGCATGGCGCTGCTCGGCATCGGTGCCGCGCGACGGGGCAAGGCGAAGGCCTGATCGGGTTGCTCGCTGTGGCGCTATCGGCGCCACCCCTGCAAAGAGCCGGTTCTGGACCGGCTCTTTGCATTGTGCGACCGGCACGGGCGCACTCCAGGAGGTGCAAGTCCTCCCGTAAGTTGATCACAGCGAACGAAGCGAAGCGCAACTGCATGAGGGTGACCGAGTGTGGGGAGGAAGCGTGGAGCGAAGCTGCGAGCCGATGGACAAGAACCTGATAGAAGGCGCTGCCGAGCAGGGCGAGCGGGCCAAGAACCGCGAAGCTCTCGTGATCAAGGCGAGGCGGCGTAGATCCGGCGGTTGTGCAGCGAAGGAGTGCGTTCTTACCCGGGGAGATCTCGCCTCGCGTCTGAAAGGGCGACGGCCAATGCCGGAGCGAGAAGTCAGCAGAGGTCGTAGTAGTGCCGGTAGCGAGCCGATGAGGCACAAGCCAAAGCACGAAGGGCCGAACGAGAGCAAGTGACCGAAGACATGGGGATGTCAAAGGCCAAGCGTCAGATGCTGGGGCAACCCGGGCGGGTGGGCGTAGCGCGGGGTGAAGCCTGGCGTGATTCCATCAGCGACGAAGCCGGTGGCCCGCCCTCTGAGCACCCGGACACAGGGTCGGCAAGGTTGAAGGTGGGGGCTGGCACCCTGCTGGAAGCAGCGCTGACGAGAGAGAACCTGAAAGCGGCGTGGAAGCGGGTCAAGGCCAACAAGGGAGCAGCCGGGGTGGACGGGCTCGACATCGAGCACACGGCCGAGCTGCTGCGAACGAGTTGGCCGCAAACCCGCCAAGCGCTGCTGGCAGGCACGTACCGGCCGCAACCGGTGCGCAAGGTGATGATCCCCAAGCCGGACGGGAGCCAGCGCGAACTGGGCATCCCCACGGTGCTGGACCGGCTGATCCAGCAGGCACTGCTGCAAGTGCTGCAACCCCTGATCGACCCCAGCTTCAGCGACCACAGCCACGGGTTCCGGCCCGGACGGCGTGCACACGACGCGGTCAAGGCCGCGCGAGCGTACGTGCAGTCGGGCAAGCGCGTGGTGGTGGACGTGGACCTGGCCAAGTTCTTCGACCGGGTCAACCACGACATCCTGATCGACAGGCTTCAAAAGCGCATCGACGACGCTGGCGTGATCCGGCTGGTGCGGGCGTACCTGAACGCCGGGATCATGGCTGGCGGGGTGGTGGTTGATCGCTATCAGGGCACGCCGCAAGGCGGACCGCTGAGCCCGTTGCTGGCCAACGTGCTGCTGGACGAAGTGGACAAGGCGTTGGAGGCGCGGGGCTACAGCTTCGCGCGCTACGCCGATGACTGCAACGTCTACGTCGGCAGCCTGAAGGCCGGGCAGCGGGTGATGGCGCTGCTCAGAAAGCTGTACGCGGGGCTCAAGCTTCAGATCAACGAAGCCAAGAGCGCGGTGGGCAGTGTCTTCGGGCGCAAGTTCCTGGGTTACGCGCTGTGGGTGGCCAAGGGCCGTGAAATCAAATATGCCGTGGCCCACAAGGCCGTGGAGGACTTCAAGGCCCGCATCAGGCAACTCACACGTCGCTCAGGCGGGCGCAGCATGGAGCAAGTGGTGCAGCGGCTGCGGCCGTACATGCTGGGCTGGAAGGCGTACTTCGCTCTGGCGCAAACACCCAAGGTCTGGCGCGAGCTGGACGAGTGGCTGCGCCACCGGCTGCGGGCCATCCAGCTCTGGCACTGGAAGCGGCCGGCGACGATGTACCGTGAACTCAAGGCGCTGGGCGCCGGGGAAACGGCTGCAAAACGGGTGGCGGCCAACAGCCGCCGCTGGTGGCGCAACAGCAACCACCTGCTCAAGACCGTGCTGACCATTGCCTACTTCGACCGGCTGGGCGTTCCCAGACTCTCCTGACCTCAAGCTCTCGAACCGCCCGGTGCGGACCCGCATGCCGGGTGGTGTGGCAGGGGCGCCTCCTGACAGGGAGTCCCCCTATGCCGATGGTGGGTCTGATGGCTGGCGCTTACCCGGCACAGAGCGACGGGCGCTTGCCGCAGGCGCCAAGGGCGGCCCGCAGTCGTTCGCCTGCTACGACGTTCGGGCTACGCGGCTGCGAGTCGC
>CAUJJO010000039.1 GCA_963205125.1 Pseudomonadota bacterium
AGACCGAGGCCTATCTCGCGGCGCTGAAGACCCGCTACAAAGCCCAGATCATGCCGTCGGTCGTCAAGCAGGTCGCCAGCGGCGCCTCGGCGCCCTGAGGGCCGCCACGACACGGCGCCGCACGCGGCCCGCGAGGGGCAGTGCGACCCAAGCCGGACGATTGGCGCATGCTCACGCGCTATACTCGCCGGCTCGACGGTGGCTGTAGCTCAGTTGGTAGAGTCCCAGATTGTGATTCTGGTCGTCGTGGGTTCGAGTCCCATCAGCCACCCCACCGAACATCGATAGCGCACGCAAGGCCTTGATTCCCAACGGAATCAAGGCCTTGTCGCTGTGCGCCCGGCACGGGCGCACTCCAGGAGGTGCAAGTCCTCCCGTAAGTTGATCACAGCGAACGAAGCGAAGCGCAACTGCACGAGGGTGACCGAGTGTGGGGAGGAAGCGTGGAGCGAAGCTGCGAGCCGATGGACAAGAACCGGATAGAAGGCGCTGCCGAGCAGGGCGAGCGGGCAATGCACCGCGAAGCTCTCGTGATCAAGTGAGGTGGCGTAAATCTGGCGGCTGTGCAGCGAAGGAGTGCGTTCTTACCCGGGGAGATCTCGCCTTGTGGGTGAAAGCCCGACGGCCAACGCCGGAGCGAGAAGTCAGCAGAGGCCGTAGTAGCCCGAGTCGCAGGCCGATGAGGCTGGAGCAAAAGGGGCCAAGGGCCGAACGAGAGTGAGTGACCGAAGACATGGGGATGTCAAAGGCCATGCGTCAGATGCCGCAGCAATGCGGGCGGGCGGGGGTAGCGCACGGTGAAGCCGGGCGTGAAGCCGCCAGCGACGAAGCCAGCGGCCCGCCCCATGAGCACCCGGGCACGGGGTCGGCAAGGCCCAAGGCGGGGGCTGGCACCCTGCTGGAAGCGGCGCTGACGAGGGAGAACCTGCAAGCGGCGTGGAAGCGGGTCAAGGCCAACAAAGGCGCAGCCGGGGCGGACGGGCTGGACATCGAGCAAACCGCCGAGGTACTGCGCACGCGCTGGCCGAGCATCCGCCAGATGCTGCTGGCAGGCACGTACCGGCCTGCGCCGGTACGCAAGGTGATGATCCCCAAGCCCGACGGGAGCCAGCGCGAGCTGGGCATCCCCACGGTGGTGGATAGGCTGATCCAGCAGGCGCTGCTGCAAGTGCTGCAACCGCTGATCGACCCCAGCTTCAGCGAACACAGCCACGGGTTCCGGCCAGGACGGCGTGCGCACGATGCGGTCAAGGCCGCTCGGGGCTTCGTGCAGTCGGGCAAACGCGTGGTGGTGGACGTGGACCTGAGCAAGTTCTTCGACCGGGTCAACCACGACATCCTGATGGGCCGGCTTCAAAAGCGCATCGAGGACGCCGGGGTCATCCGGCTGATCCGTGCGTACCTGAACGCCGGAATCATGGATGGCGGGGTTCAGATACAGCGCCATCAGGGCACGCCGCAAGGCGGGCCACTGAGTCCGCTGCTGGCCAACGTGCTGCTCGACGAGGTGGACAAGGTGTTGCAGGCGCGGGGTTACAGCTTCGCGCGCTACGCCGACGACTGCAACGTCTATGTGGGCAGCAGACGAGCCGGCCAGCGGGTGATGGCGCTGCTGCGAAGGCTGTACGCGGGGCTGAAGCTGCAGATCAACGAAGCCAAGAGCGCGGTAGCCAGTAAGCGTTCGGCGAACGACACCCTTGCGGCGGCGATCGCGCTGTGCTGAGGTCGGTGCTATGCGGCTGCGGCAACCGGCGCCGAATCCGCCGTAGCGGCATTGCCGAGCGGCCGCCAGTTGTGCGGCAGCAGCTGCGCCAGGTCGCGTTGCTTGAGCGTGGGCAGCCGCTCGAACACGTCCTTGAGATAGGCCCAGGGGTCGTGCCCGTTGAGTTTGGCCGACTCGATCAGGCTGAGCACCACTGCGGCGCGCTCGCCGGCCTGCTGCGATCCCACGAATAGCCAGTTCTTGCGACCGACCGCGAGCGGGCGCACCGCGTTCTCCGCCGCGTTGTTGTCGATCGGCACATGCCCGTCGTCGAGGTAACGCGTCAGTCCTCGCCAATTGCTCAACGCGTAGTCGATGGCCTTGGCCGTCACGTCGGCCTTGGCCAGCTTCTGGCGCTGCTCGCTCAGCCAGGTGTGCAAGGTCTCGGCCACCGGTTTGGCGTGTTGTTGACGCCACAGCCGCCTGGCCTCGGGTTCGAGTTCGCGCGCTTGGCGCTCGACTTCGTAGAGCCTGGCGATCAGCGCCACTGCATGGCCCGCGATCTCGCTGCCGTTGAACTGGTGTGCCTCGAACAGCTTCCTGCGCGCGTGGGCCATGCACAGCGCCGCTGTCACGCCCTGGGATTGCAGCGCGTGGTACCCCGAGAAATCGTCGGACACCAAGGTCCCGGCGAAGCCCTGGAGAACCCGGCGCGAATGCTCGCCGCCGCGGTCCGTGCTAAAGTCGTAGAAGACCGCGCGCTGGGCCACGAAGTTCGTCGTGCGGTACACCCACACGTACGCGCGGCTGGTCTTGCCCTTGCCTGGCGCCAGCAGCTTGACCGGCGTCTCGTCGGCGTGGATCACGCCGTGGCCAAGGATGAAGTCCTTCAGCGCTTTGGCCAGCGGCGTCAGCTGCACGCCGCAGATGCCGATCCACTGTGCCATGCTCGAGCGCGGGATGTGCACGCCCGAGCGGGCATAGATCTCGGTCTGTCGATACAGCGGCAGGTGATCGTCGTGCTTGGCCACCACCACCTGCGCCAGCAAGCCCGGCGCCGGGATGCCCTTGTCGATGACCTGGGCCGGCATCGGTGCGGCCTGGATCGTCTGACAGCATGCGCAGGCGTACTTGCCGCGAATGTGGCGCAGCACGAAGAACTGCGTTGGCACGCAGTCGAGTTGCTCGCTGACCTCTTGGCCGATGCGCTCCAGGGCCTGGCCGCAGGCGCAGTGGGTCTGCTCGATCTCGTGGTGACGGTCGATGCGCGGCAGGCTCGCGGGCAGCGCCTGGCGCACCGCCTGACGCTTGGCCGCCGGCGCTGCGGGCGGCGGCTTGATCTCGTCCTGGGCCGCGCGGTCTTCGATCGCGGTGTCGGCCACGATGGCGTCGAACAGCACGGCCTGCGTCGTGTTGTCCAGGCTCTCGCTGGACGTGCCGAAGCGCCAGCGCTTCAGGCGCGCGATCTCGAAGTTCAGCGCTTCGTTCCTGATCTTCTCGAACCTGAGCTCGGCCTGCATGCGCTCGATCAGATCGCGCATCGCCTGCATCGGGTCGACCCCCTGCGGCGCGTCCTGCACGGCGCCTGAGGTTTGCGTGCTGCAAGCATCGAGCATGGCCGTGAGTATCCCTCGCGCGTGCGCGCGCGCGAGACGGGACATTCGCCAATGGACAAACGCCCCGCGGCAGGGGTCGAATCCGGTGCATGGCCGCTGCCTCCCTCAAAGGGTCGTGATGGCGTGCGGCTGCGGCGCACTCAGGCGCTGCCACGGCAGCCCGGCCACGAGCCAGTCGAACTGCTCGCGACTGAGCTGGACCTGGCCCGCGTCCTCGCGCGGCCAGGTGAAGCTGCCGGCCTGCAGGCGTCGGGTGCACAGCCACATGCCGGCGCCGTCGTAGACGAGCACCTTGAGCCGCTCGGCACGCCGGTTGGCGAAGACGTAGGCGTGGTGGGGCTGCGCGCCGAGCGCAAAGCCGCGCACCACCGTCGCCAGCAGCCGGTCGATGCCACCGCGCAGATCGCTGGCGCCCAGCGCCAGCCAGACGGTGTCGATGCGGATCATCGGCCGAGCTCGCGCAGCAGCACGGCGAGTTCTCGCGCATGGGCCGCCGGCCAGTGCAGTTCGAGCCGAACTGCCCCTGCGTTCACCTCGACGCGAACCGACGCCGCCCCGGCGCTGGACACCACGCGCGCGGCCACGAAGCCGCTCGACCTGGGCGCCGTCCCGACACTTCCCGACGGCCCGGCGCTGATGCCGTCAAGCCGATCCTGCCAGCGTCGCGAATGGGCGCACCAACTCGCCAGCGAACGCATCTCAACGTCGTTCGCCTCGGCCCACGCCTTCGCCTTCATGCCTGAAGCCCGATACGCCGCCACCCGTTCCAGGCAGCGCTCCATCTGCTGTCGATCCATGTTCACCTCGTCTCGCTCGTTGATTGCCGAGACCCGAGGTTCGCAGCTTCATCGCCTCGACGAAAGATGGGTTGCCGGAACGCTTACGGTAGCCAGCGCCTTGGGGCGCAAGTTCCTGGGCTACGCGCTGTGGGTGGCCAAGGGCCGGGAAGTCAAATGTGCCGTGGCCCACAAGGCTGTGGAGGACTTCAAGGCCCACATCCGGCAACCCACGCGCCGCTCGGGCGGGCGCAGCATGGAGCAAGTGGTGGGAAAGCTCAGGCCCTACCTGCTGGGCTGGAGAGCGTACTTCGGGCTGGCGCAAACGCCCGGCGTCTGGCGCGAGCTGGACGAATGGCTGCGCCGCCGGTTGCGAGCGATCCAGCTCAAGCAGTGGAAGCGGGGCACGACGATGTAGCGCGAACTGCGAGCTCTGGGGGCCCCGCACGACGTTGCAAAGCAGGTGGCGGCCAACAGCCGTCGCTGGTGGCGCAACAGTGCCAAGCTGCTCAACAGCGTGCTGACCATTGCCTACTTCGATCGGCTGGGATTGCCCCGACTCTCCTGACCTCAAACTCTCGAACCGCCCGGTGCGGACCCGCACGCCGGGTGGTGTGGCAGGGGCGCCTCCTATGATGGAGGCCCCCTATGCCGATT
>CAUJJO010000040.1 GCA_963205125.1 Pseudomonadota bacterium
CTCAAGGACCTCGCCTGCCTGGGCTTCTCGGCCGACCTCGTGATGCAGAGCTTCTGCCACACCGCGGCCTACCCGAAGCCCGTGGACGTGAAGACGCACCGCGAGCTGCCGGCCTTCATCAGCAGCCGCGGCGGCGTCAGCCTGCGCCCGGGCGACGGCGTCATCCACAGCTGGCTCAACCGCCTGCTGCTGCCCGACACCGTGGGCACCGGCGGCGACAGCCACACGCGCTTCCCGATCGGCATCAGCTTCCCCGCGGGCTCGGGGCTCGTGGCCTTCGCCGCGGCCACCGGCGTGATGCCGCTGGACATGCCCGAATCGGTGCTCGTGCGCTTCAAGGGCAGGATGCAGCCGGGCGTGACGCTGCGCGACCTCGTGCACGCGATTCCCTACACCGCCATCAAGCAGGGCCTGCTGACGGTGGCCAAGGCCGGCAAGAAGAACATCTTCAGCGGCCGCATCCTCGAGATCGAGGGGCTGCCGGACCTCAAGGTCGAGCAGGCCTTCGAGCTCTCCGACGCCTCGGCCGAACGCTCGGCCGCCGGCTGCACGATCAAGCTCAACAAGGAACCCGTCATCGAGTACCTGAAGAGCAACGTCGTCCTGATGAAGACGATGATCAAGGACGGCTACCAGGACGCCAAGACCCTGGCCCGGCGCATCGAGAAGGTCGAGGCCTGGCTCGCCAACCCGCAGCTGCTGCAGGCCGATGCCAACGCCGAGTACGCCGCGGTGATCGAGATCGACCTCGACGAGCTCAAGGAGCCGGTGCTCTGCTGCCCCAACGACCCGGACGACGCCAAGCTGCTGTCGGAGGTTGCCGGCACGAAGATCGACGAGGCCTTCATCGGTTCGTGCATGACCAACATCGGCCACTTCCGCGCCGCGGCCAGGCTGCTGGGCGGGCAGCGCGACATCCCGACCAAGTTGTGGATCGCGCCGCCGACCAAGATGGACCAGAGCGAGCTCGTCAAGGAAGGCCACTACGCGGCCTTCGGCACCGCCGGTGCGCGCACCGAGATGCCCGGCTGCAGCCTGTGCATGGGCAACCAGGCGCAGGTGCGCGAGGGCGCGACCGTGGTCTCCACCAGCACGCGCAACTTCCCGAACCGCCTGGGCAAGAACACCAACGTGTACCTCGCCTCGGCGGAACTGGCGGCGATCGCCTCGCGCCTGGGCCGCATCCCGAGCGTGGCCGAGTACCACGAGGCGATGGGCATCATCAACAAGGATGCCGCCAGCGTCTACCGCTACATGAACTTCGACCAGATCCCCGAGTACGTGGAGACGGCAAAGACGGTCTGAGGCCGGCACCGGCGCGGCGCCTGGCCCGCGCCGCGCCCCCGGCCGGCGACGGCAGGATCAGCGCGCGGGGTCGGCTTCTCCTGCGGCCGGTGCCTGGCCCTCGGCCGGGTCGGCCGGGTCGGCCGTCTCCCCGGCGGTCGCCGCAGGATCCTCGGCAGGCTGCGCCTGGCCAGCGGCCTTGCGCTGCGCTTTCTCCTCCTTCTTGCGCTTCTTTTCCAGTTCGCGCTGACGCTTCTCGAATGCGTAATTGGGTTTGGCCACGGCGGGTCTCGTTCAGACGGTCAATGCGCGACGATACCCCAGCGCCGGGGCCTTCGTCGGCCTCGCGAAGGCGCGCACGCCGGTGAGCGCGCACGCCGGCTCCTTGCGCGCGGCCAATCGGCGCGGCATCACCTACGTCTGCGCGGCGATGGTCTTCTTCGTGCTCAACGATGCGCTGATGAAGCACATCGGCCAGGGGCTCGCGGTCGCGCAGATGATGTTCGTGCGCGGCCTGATGACGCTGGCGATACTGCTGGCCGTGGCGCGCGCCACCGGCGCGACGACGCGCCTGCCGCGCCTGCGCGATCGACCCCTGGTCGTGCGCGCGCTGCTGGACGCCATCGGCACCCTGCTCTACCTGCTCGCGCTGATGCGGCTGCCGCTGGCCAACGCCACGGCGATCAACCTCTCGATGCCGCTCATGATGGCGCTGGCCGCCGTGCTGCTGCTGCACGAGCAGGCCGGCCTGTCGCGCTGGCTGGCCATCCTTGCCGGCTTCGTCGGCGTGCTGCTGGTCATCCAGCCGCAGGCGCAGGGCTTCAACGCCTGGGCGCTGGTGTGTCTGGCGGCAACGCTCGCGCAGGCCGGGCGCGAGCTCTGGACGCGGCGCATCGATCCCGGGGTACCCTCGATCCTCGTGACGCTCGGCAGCGCCGTTGCGGTGCTCGCGGTGGCCGCGCTGATGCTGCCGCTGCAGGGCTGGCAGCCCATGCGTCTGGCGCAGGTGCTGCAACTTGCGATGGCTGCAGCGCTGCTGGCCGCGGGCTACTTCTGCGTCGTCAACAGCATGCGCCACGGCGAGATGAGCGCGGTCGCGCCGTTTCGCTACCTCGGCCTGCTGGTGGCGGTGCTGCTGGGCTGGCTGGTCTGGCGCGAGGTGCCGAACCCGCTGGCCTGGGCCGGCATCGCGCTGATGGTGGGCAGCGGGCTCTTCCTGATGCTGGAGGGGCGGCTGCGGGCGGTGCTCGGCCGAGCATGAGCGCGCCGGGCCGCTCCCAAGCGCTCATCCCGCAGCGCGCAGCACGGAGGGTAGCCCCGTGAACACGCGCAGGCCGCCCGCGCCGCAGGCTCAGGCCTTGCTGCCGCCGCGCCCGAGCAGCAGCCACATCAGGATGGCGCCGAAGGTCGCGGTGCCGATGCCGCCGAGCGTGAAGCCGCCGAAGCGCAGGGTGTAGTCCCCCGTGCCCAGGATCAGCGTGATGGCGGCGACGACGAGGTTGCGGTTGTCGGAGAAGTCGACCTTGTTGTCGACCCAGATCTTGGCGCCGGCGATCGTGATCAGGCCGAAGACGACGATCGACACGCCGCCCATCACCGCCAGCGGGATCGCCTGGATGAGCGCGCCGAACTTGGGGCTGAAACCCAGCAGGACGGCGATCAGCGCGGCGACGACGAAGACCGCGGTGCTGTAGATCTTGGTCGCGGCCATGACGCCGATGTTCTCGGCGTAGGTGGTGACGCCGGTGCCGCCGGCCGAGCCCGAGACCATGGTCGCGATGCCGTCGCCGACGAAGGCGCGGCCGATGTAGGGGTCGAGGTCGCGCCCGGTCATCGCCGAGACGGCCTTGATGTGCCCGAGGTTCTCGGCCACGAGGATGATCGCCACCGGCGCGATCAGCAGCATCGCGTTCGCATCGAACACCGGTGCGGCGAAGTTGGGCTTGCCGATCCAGGCGGCGCTGGCGATGCCCGAGAAGTCGATCGGCGTGCCCAGGCCCATGACGTTGGTGAGCAGCCCGTAGACGATGCTGGCGACGAAGAGGCCCACGAGGATCAGCAGCCGCTGCGTCATGCCGCGCGTGAACACCGCCACCAGCGCCACGCAGACGAAGGTCACGCCCTGCATCCAGGCATCGAAGGGCGTGGGCGCCATGTTCTTGATGGGGATGCCCGCGAGGTTCAGGCCGATCACCGCCACCACCGCGCCGGTGACCACCGGCGGCATCAGGCGCTCGATCCAGCCGGTGCCGGTGGCCATCACCGCCGCACCGATCAGCGTGTACACCGCGCCGCAGGCGATGATGCCGCCCAGCGCCACGCCCAGGTTGGCGTTGCCGCCCTTGCCCGCGTAGCCGGTGGCGGCGATGACGACGCCGATGAAGGCAAAGCTCGAGCCGACGTAGCTCGGCACCTTGCCGCCGACGATGAAGAAGAAGATGAGCGTGCCGATGCCGCTCATGAGGATCGCGAGGTTGGGGTCGAAGCCCATGAGGATGGGCGCCAGCACCGTCGCCCCGAACATCGCGATCACGTGCTGCACACCCATCGCCGCCGTCTGCGGCCAGGGCAGCCGCTCGTCTGGCGCAACGACCACCCCCGGCTCGGCGCGCACCTCGCGCCAGCTGAACATCGAACTCATCGCGTCTCCTCTTTGTTATCCGGCACCAGACGCCGGCTGGGCGCGGAGTCTAGTCCCCGGATGCGTACCGCGCGGCGACGTGCCGCAGCCTCCCATGAACTCTCCGTCCATAGTGAAGACGCCAAACTCATGCGCAGATCCAGATCCTCTCGGGCGTCACCGTGCCGACACCTCGACTTCGCCCTCGATCTCGACCGGAATGCCGAAGGGCAACTCGGCCATGCCGACCGCGCTGCGGGCATGCGCGCCAGCCTCAGGACCGAAGACTTCGTGAAGAGACCCCTGGAGGATCTTCGATGCGGTGACCCGCGGCGTCAGTAGCCCCGGAACAGCATGTCGAGGGCGGTGTCGATCTCGAGCGCCTGACGGTGGGCGTTGCCACGGTGATCGCGGAGATCGCGCCGGTGAAAGACGGCAACACCCAGCGGGTGCAAGCGGTACGGCGCGCCGCGGACTTGGATGAGCGGGTTGAGTCGATCCGTCATTCCCGGAATGACGCCGGGGCTTGCGAGCGGCACGACGACGCGCTCCACGAAGGCATGCAGCAGGTCACTCTGGACTTCCATCACGAAGGGAAAGAGGTCTCGATCGTCGACGATGGGGTTGTCCCAACAGTCGAACCGCGCCACGTCCGCTCGTTCCCGTATCAGTCGGGTTGGGCCGCACGCCAACGACGCACTCGTTGAGAGTACGGTTCGCGCTCGCTCACCCAGCGGTTGTACTGCTCGATGGCATCGGCGTTCTGCTTTGCCCAGTCGCACGTCGCGTCGGAGGCCGACTGCACCGAGGGGACGGGCACGAGTTCGACCCGGCCGTCCGCATGGAACTGCAAGTCGTAGCGGCGGCCCGCGAACTGCCTGCCGAGCGCGATCTGCCCGTCAGCCTGGACTTCCTTCGACATGCCACCGGCTCCCTGGATTGCAGCTGAGGATGATGCCGCAAAGCAGCCCGCGCGGTCGTGTGAAGATGCGAACACCGGCGGGCGGAGAACCGTGCGAACCGACGGATCGAAGGGCGCGGAAAAGAGAGATCCTGCCGCCATCCCTGCGCCCACCGCAGCTCACGCACCCTCCGGCGCGATCGCTTCACCGTAGTCATACAGCGCCGAAAGCAACGCCTGCTGTGCGTCGTCGGCGTCCTCCGCGAGCTTGTCGATGGCGTCGAAGTAGCGTTCCAGCGTGAGCGCGCCGCCGGCGCCTTCGTGCAGGCGCGCGGCGCAGTGCCGCTGCCATTGCGCGCGCTCGTCGGCATTCAGGGTGTCGGGGTAGTTGCGGGCGCGATAGCGCAGGAGCAGTTCGGGCAGGCGCGAATCCGCGAAGGCGGGGCGGCGCTCGGCCAGGGCTTTTGGCGACAGCTCGCGCAGGTGCTGCAGCGTGCGCCGGTCGTCGTTGCCGATGAAGCCGCCGTAGAGGTCTTCGTCGACGTCCACATCGGCGCCGGCGTCCGGGCGCGTAAAGACCGCGGGCCACAGCGAGGCGACGCGCGCGCTCACCGCCGCCGCTTCGCGGGCGTGGCGCTCGGCGGCGCCGAGGTCCACGCCGAAACGTTCGGCGGCCGCCCCCAGGGTCTTCAGCTTGCCGATGACGATCGGGCTCTTGTTGAGGTGCACGGTCTTGATCGGCAGGCGCTGCACGCCCTCGGGCAGCTCGTCGGCGCGCGTGTAGAGGCGCTGCCGGACGGTTTCGGCATCCAGGCCTTCGAGTTGCGCCGGGTCCTCGGCGAGGTCCCAGACGATGAGCTCGTTCTTGTTGCTCGGGTGCGGTGCGAGCGGCCACACCACGGCCATGCAGCCGCGCTCGGCCGGGTAGCGGCCGCTCAGGTGCAGGAAGGGGCGGTCGACGCCGATCTCTTGACGCACCGCGTTCTTGTCGCGCAGCTTCAGGCAGAAATCCCACAGGCGCGGCTGGCGGGCCTTCAGCAGGCGCGCCATGCCGAGCGTGGCGCGCACGTCGGAGAGCGCGTCGTGCGCGGATTCATGCGCGATGCCGTTGGCCGCACTCAGGTGCTCGAGCTTGAACGACGGACGGCCGTCCTCGTGGCGCGGCCACTCGATGCCCTCGGGGCGCAGCGCCCAGGCGCAGCGCAGCGCATCCATCAGGTCCCAGCGACCGCAGCCGTTCTGCCACTCGCGCGCGTAGGGGTCGATCAGGCTGCGCCAGAAGAGGAAGCGCGTGACCTCGTCGTCGAAGCGGATGCTGTTGTAGCCGACGCCCACGGTGCCGGGCGTCGCCAGCTCGCGTTCGATCGCCGCGGCGAACTCGTGCTCCGGCACGCCGTGCTGCAGCGCGTGCTGCGGCAGGATGCCGGTGAGCAGGCAGGCCTCGGGCTCGGGCAGGAAGTCGGGCGCGGGCTGGCAGTAGAGCGTGAGCGGGTCGCCGATCTCGCTCAGGTCGGCGTCGGTGCGCAGGCCGGCGAACTGCGCCGGCCGGTCGCGCCGCGGCACGCGGCCGAAGGTCTCGTAGTCGTGCCAGAAGAAGGTGGGGGCCAAGGAGGCGCTGGGCATGGCGCCACGATACGCGATGACGCAGCCCCGCGCGCCCGCAGCAGGCCTGCTGCGGCCTACTTCTTCTTCGCGCCGCCGCCCTTGCCGCGGCCGCCCTGCTGCAGCGCCTCGGCCATGCCCAGCAGCACGCCGCTGACCATGGCGCCGTAGCTCTCGGCCATCGCCTGTGCGGCCTTGAGGCCGGCGGCACGCGAGCTGCGCACCGCCGCGTGCATGTCCTGCAGCAGTTGCTCGGCGGTGGCGCTGGCGCGATGGCCCGACGCGGTGCCGCCGGCCTGCAGCTTCTCGAGCACCGGGCCCCAGGGCGTGTTCATCGACGCGTCGGCCCCGGAGGCGGCCTTGCGCAGCGTGCTCATCAGCACGTCCTCGAACTTCTCGAGGTCGGCCACCGCCTTGGCCAGGTGCTGCTCGCGCAGGTCGGCGCCCTGCGCCACCAGCTGGCCGAGCGCGACGCGGTTGGCCTCCACCGCCTTCAGCAGCGCGTCGTCCATGCCGGCCACGGCCTTGTCGAGCAGCGATTCGGCGTCCGCCGCCGGCAGCGCGCTGTGCGCCATGCCGGTGTTGACCGCATCGGTCACGCCCTTGAGCGCGCCGCGGATGTTCTTCAGCGTCAGCTCGCGGCCCTGCAGCGCCTGCAGGGTGGCCGCCGAGACGGCCTTGCGCAGCTGTTCGCCCTGCTGGGCGCTGGCGCTCTGGAACTGGGCGATCAGGGCGTCGGCATCGACGAGCGACTTGGCCATGGGGTCTCCTCTTGCGCCTGGGCGCTTGGACGGGTTGGACGGGTTGGGCGGGCTGGGAAGGTGCCGATGCTGGCAGCTTCGCCGCCGCCGGGCAAGCCGTGGGATCGTGCAGCCGCGGCTCAGCGCAGCACCAGCAGCGGCGTGGTGCAGCGCGCCATCACGTTCTTGGTGTGCGAGCCGAAGAGCATCTCGCCGAAGCTGCCGCGACCCTGCGTGACCATCACGATGAGGTCGCAGCCGAACTTCTCGACCGCCTCGGCGATCGCGCCGTCGATGCTGTCGGTGCGCTCGGTCTGGCCGTCGAAGGGCACGCCCGCCTTGGCCGCCTCGGCGGCGAAATCGGCAAGGATCTCGCGGGCATGCGCCTCGGTGCGCGCCTGGTGCGCCTGCACCTCCTGCTGGAAACTGGCCGGGTTGACGTTCATCGCCGAGACCGGCACCGGCGGCACGACGACGAAGCCGGTGACCCGGGCCTGCAGCTTGCGGGCCAGTTCGAGGCTGGCGAGCACCCCGCGCCAGGAGAGCCCGGTTCCGTCCACGGGCACGAGAAGATGACTGAACATGATCGGTCCTGTTGGCCTCAGCGCCCCGCCGGCCACCCTCGGCCCGCGGCACCCGCCCAATGTACGCGAGCGTCGCCGGATAATCGGCCGCCCCATCCGCCACCCCGAAAAAGGCTCCATCCGATGACGCGCGTCTACAACTTCAGCGCAGGCCCGGCCGCGCTGCCCGAACCGGTGCTGCGCCAGGCCGCGCAGGAGATGCTGGACTGGCACGGCGCCGGCATGTCGGTGATGGAGATGAGCCACCGCGGGCCGGAGTTCATGTCCATCCACGCCCAGGCGCAGGCCGACCTGCGCGAGCTGCTGGGCGTGCCTTCGAACTACCGCACGCTCTTCATGCAGGGCGGCGCGATCGCCGAGAACGCCATCGTGCCGATGAACCTGATGCGCGGCCGAGCCGGGGCCGACTACATCGACACCGGAGCCTGGAGCCAGCGCTCGATCGCCGAAGCGCGCCGCTTCGGCCGCATCAAGGTCGCCGCCAGCGGCGCCGAGGGCGGCTACACCAGCATCCCGCCGCGCGCGCAGTGGCAGCTCGACCCGCAGGCGGCCTACGTGCACATCTGCAGCAACGAGACCATCGGCGGCGTGCAGTACCACGCCACACCCGAGGTCGGCGAGGTGCCGCTCGTGGCCGACGTCTCCAGCGACATCCTCTCGCGCCCGCTGGACGTGTCGAAGTACGGCCTGCTCTACGGCGGCGCGCAGAAGAACATCGGCCCGGCGGGGCTGACCATCGTCATCGTGCGCGAGGACCTGCTGGACGGCGCGCACCCCTTCACCCCGGACGCGTTCAACTACCGCCTGCAGGCCGAGGCCGACAGCATGCTGAACACGCCGCCGACCTACGCGATCTACATCGCCGGGCTCGTCTTCCAGTGGCTGAAGGCGCAGGGCGGCCTGCCGGCGATGGCCGAGCGCAACCGTGCCAAGGCCGCGCTGCTCTACGACTACCTCGATGCCACGAGCTTCTACCGCGCGCCGGTGGCGCGAGAGTGCCGCTCCTGGATGAACGTGCCCTTCAAGCTGCACGACGAGCGGCTGGACGCCGCGTTCCTGAAGGGCGCGGACGCCGCCGGGCTCAAGCAGCTCAAGGGGCACCGCATCGTCGGCGGCATGCGCGCGTCGATCTACAACGCGATGCCCATCGAGGGCGTGCAGGCGCTGGTCGCCTACATGCGGGACTTCGAGCAGCGCCACGGCTGAAGTCCGCGACGGCGGCCGCGGCGCCCCGGATCAGGCGCTGCGGCAGAGGAAGGGCAGCGTCGCCTCGAGCCAGGCCCAGTGCGGCAGCCAGGGCGCGGCGAAGGTCAGCAGCGCGCTGGCCAGCAGCGCGAAGCCCGCGACGCGGCGTGCGCCGGCCTTCGCGCCGAAGCCGACCAAGCCGGCGAAGCGCTGCGCGCCGAAGGCGGCCAGCGCCATCGCCGGCAGCGTGCCCAGGCCGAAGGCGGCCATGGTCGCCGCGCCGGCCAGCGCGTCGCCCTGCAGCGTGGCGATCACCAGCACGGTGTAGACGAAGCCGCAGGGCATCCAGCCCCAGACCATGCCGAAGGCGAAGGCGCGCGGCACGCTGGCCACCGGCAGCAGGCGCCGCCCAAGCGGCGCGATGCGCCGCCACAGCCGCTGCCCGAGGCCCGCGCCGGGCTCGCGCACCCGCCCGAAGGCCACCAGCGCCGCCAGCAGCAGCGCCGCCGCCGAGAGCGCGCGCAGCAGGCGGCGCAGCAGCTCGCTGTCCATCGCGGCGACGATGGCGCCCAGCGTCCCGGCGAGCACGAGGCCGGCCAGCGCGTAGGAGCTCGCCCGGCCGAGCTGGTAGGTGATGAGCAGCAGCGGCCGCGGCCGGCCGCGGGCATCGCGCGCAGTGGCCATGCCAAGGGCGGCCGAGATGCCGCCGCACATCACCAGGCAGTGGCCGCTGGCCGCAAGCCCGAGCAGCAGCGCCGCGGCAAGCGTCAGCGTGCCGTTCATGCCGGCGGCTGCGGCTGCGGCGCGGCGCGCGCACCCGCCGTCTGCACGCCGGGCGCAGCGGGTGCAGCGGGCGCATCGGCCGCATCGGGTGCCGTCTGCGAGCCAGGTGGATCGGGCCGCTGCGGCGCACGCGGGGCCGGGTCGTCGAGCAGCGGCAGCAGGCGCGGCGTGTCGAGGTCGTCGAACTGGTGATGCTCGACGGCCCAGAAGAAGGCGGCGCCCGCGCCCAGCAGCAGCAGGATGGCCAGCGGAATCATGACGACGAGGATGCTCACGCCGCGCCCTCCTGCCACTGCGCGGCCGGCCGCCCGGCGCCGGGCGCCTGCTTCTGCCGCCCGATGCGCAGCGCGTTCAGGATGACGATGAGCGAGCTGGTCGACATGCCGATCGCCGCCAGCCACGGCGGCACCAGGCCGAGCGCCCCGAAGGGCACGACGGTCAGGTTGTAGACGAGCGCCCAGCGCTGGTTCTGCCGCAGCACGGCCAGCGTCTGCTGCGCCAGCCGGCGCGCCTCGGGCAAGGCGCCAAGCTGCGCGCCGTCGAGCACGATGTCGCCGCCGGCACGCGCCAGCTCGCTGCCCGAGGCCAGCGCCACGGCGACGTCGGCGCCGGCCAGCACCGGCGCGTCGTTGATGCCGTCGCCCACCGCCAGCACGCGCGCGCCCCCGGCGCGCAGCGCCTGCAGGCGTTGCAGCTTGCCCTGCGGCGTCAGGCGCGCATGGCGTCGGTCGATCGCCAGCGCCTGCGCCGCCGCGTCGACCTTGGCCTGCGCGTCGCCGCTGAGCAGCTCGATCGCAAGCCCGTCGGCGCGCAGGGCGGCCACGGCCTCGCGGGCACCGGGGCGCAGGCGCTCGCCTAGCCGCAGGCGTGCCAGCTCGCGCCCGCCTTCGGCGAGCACGACGACGTCGTCGTCCCGCGGCGGGCGATCGGCCGCCTCGGCCGCCTCGGCCGCCTCGATCGCCTCGATCGCCTCGATCGCCTCGATCGCCTCGGTCGCCTCGGTCGCCTCGGCCGCCTCGGCCGCGCCGGTGGTCGCCGCGAAGGCGCGCTGGCCCAGGCGCAGCTCGCGGCCGTCGACCCGGCCCTGCACGCCCTGGCCGCGCACCGTCGTCACGGTCGCGGCCGGCCGCGCCGGCAGCTCCTGCGCGGCGCGCAGCAGCGCCTGCGCCACCGGGTGCGTGCTGCCGCGCGAGAGGGCCGCGGCCAGCGCCAGCGCCTCATCGGGGGCGTCGGCGTCGACCTCCAGCAGCTCGAGCTGCGGGCTCGTCAGCGTGCCGGTCTTGTCGAACACCGCGTGCGTGGCGCGCGCCAGGCCCTCGATCGCATCCGGATGCACGACGAAGACGCCGCGCGCGGCGAGCACCGAGAGCGCGCGCGTCAGCGCTGCCGGCACCGCCAGCGCGAAGGCGCAGGGGCAGGAGACGACGAGCACCGCCAGCGTCGCGCCGAGCGCGCGCGCGGGGTCGACGAGGCTCCAGCCGATCGCGCAGAGCGCGGCCAGCGTCAGCACCCGCGCGACGAAGCCGGCCGCGGCGCGCTCGCCCTCGCGCGCCAGGCGCGGGCGCTCGCTGTGCGCGCGGGCCATCAGCGCGGTGATGCCGGCCAGCGTCGACGCGGCGCCGACCTGCGTGACCTGCAGCGTCGCCGGCCCTTGCAGCAGCAGGCTGCCGCCGACGAGCGCGTCGCCGCGCCGCTTGCCAAGCGGCGCCGACTCGCCGCTCAGCAGCGCCTCGTCGACGCGGCAGGCCGCGCTCTCGAGCACGCCGTCGGCGGACACGCGCTCGCCCTCGGCGACCTGCACCCGATCGCCGACCGCCAGCTCGAGCGCGCCGACGCGCTCGACGCCGCCGTCCGCGCGCAGGCGATCGGCGAAGCCCGGCGTCGTGCGCGCGATCGCGTCGACGAGGTCGCCCGCGCGATGGCGCGCGCGCATCTCGAGGAAGCGCCCGACGAGGAGGAAGAAGACGAACATGCTGACCGAGTCGAAGTAGACCTCGCCCTGCCCGCGCAGCGCTTCGACGAGGCTTGCGCCGTAGATCAACGCGATCGCGATGGCCACCGGCACGTCCATGCCCAGGCTGCGCGCGCGCAGGCTGCGCCAGGCGCCCGCGAAGAAGGGCCGCGCCGAGTACAGGACCACCGGCGTGGCCACCAGCAGCCCGAGCCAGCGCATCGCCGCGCGCGTCGGCGCGTCGATGTCGCCGAGCGCGCCGAAGTAGATGGCGCTCGCGTACATCATCGCCTGCATCGCGCCGAAGCCCGCCACCAGCAGGCGCTTGAGGGCGTCGCGCGACTCGCGCTGGCGCACGTCGTCCAGCGCCTTGGCGTCCAGCGGCAGCGCCTGGTAGCCGGTGCGCGCCAGCGCATCGAGGATCGCCGCCAGATCGCTGCGCTGCGGGTCCCAGACGACGCGCGCGCGGCGCGCCGCGGCGTTGACCTGCACCGAGAGCACGCCCGGCTGGGCGCCAAGCGCGCGCTCGATCAGCCAGACGCAGGCCGCGCAGCGGATGCCGTCGACGAGCAGCAGCACCTCGCTCTGTCCGTCGGCCAGCGGCCGCACGACGTGGCGCGCGAGTTCGGGCCGCGCCCAGGCCCCCGCGTGGCGCGCGGCGGCCTGCGCCTCGGGCACCGGGGCGGCCGGGCCGCTGCGCAGGCGGTAGTAGTCGGAGAGGCCGAGCTGGTCGATCCACTCCGCCGCCGCCTTGCAGCCCTGGCAGCAGACGGCATGCTCGACGCCGGCCACGCGGGCCCGCGGCGGCGCGGCCGGGAGTGCGTCGCCGCAATGCCAGCAGCCGGGGGTGCTCATCGCGGCGCGGCCTCGAGGCCGGCTGTTGCCGACGCCGCCTCGGGACGCGCCGGCGGCAGCTTCGGCAGCCGCGGGCCGGTCAGCTCTTCGGCCGGCAGCGGCGGGTCGACGTAGCGCCCGGCGACGTGGATCAGCCAGCCCGAGCCCGCGAGGGAGGCCGCCAGCACCGCCGCCGCCAGCCAGACGATGCCCTGGCGGTACCACGCGTGCTGCGGCGCGCGCGGCACGGCATCACCGCTGCGCAGCCGGCCCGCCGCGCGAGAGCGAAACCACGTACGCGGCGACCAGGTGCTGCTGCGTCGGCGACAGCCGCTGGCCCCAGGCCGGCATGCTGCCGCTGCGCCCTTCGCGGATCGAGCGCTCGACGCTGTCGAGGTCGCCGCCATAGAGCCAGGTCGCGTCGCTCAGGTTGGGCGCGCCGACGCCCTGGTTGCCCTTGCCCTGCGGCCCGTGGCAGGCCGCGCACAGCGTCGCGAAGCTCTCCTTGCCGGCGGCCGCGCGCGCCGCGTCGTGCGTCGCCCCGGAGAGCGAGAGCACGTAGTTCGCGACGTTGACGACGCCTTGCGCGCCCAGCGGCTCGGCCCAGGGCGGCATCACGCCGTGGCGGCCGTCCTTGACGCTGGCAAGAATGGCCTCGCCGCTGCCGCCGTAGAGCCAGTCGGCGTCGTCCAGGCGCGGCGCGCCCAGCGCCTGGCTGCCCTGCCCGGCGCGGCCGTGGCAGGCGGCGCAGTTGTCGCGGTAGATCACCTCGCCCATGGCCAAAGCCTTGGGGTTGGTCGCCAGCTCCTCGACCGGGCGCGCGGCGTAGCCCACGGTCGCGGCCTGCAGCAGCGCGTCGTTGGCCGCGGTGTCGGCGGCGTGCTCGCCGCGCGAGGTCCACTGCAGCGCGCCCTTGAAGTTGCCGAAGCCGGGGTACAGGGCGAGGTAGGCGAATCCGGCGAGGAAGCCGGCCAGCGACAGCGCGATCCACCAGCCGGGCAGCCGCGCCATGCCCTCGCGCAGCGTGCCGTTGGCCCAGACGTGGCCGGTGGTGCCGTCGGGCAGGGTCGGCACCTTGGCGCGCGGCGCCCAGAGGAAGAGGAAGAAGGTGACACCGAGGTTGAAGCAGATGAGGAAGATGACCCACCCGGCCCAGAAGCTGCTCATGTCCGATCCTCCCCGCGGCCGGCGACCGCGATCGCCGCCGACGCATCGCGGTCGTCCATCGGCATGCGCGCCAGCGCGTTGAAGCTGCGCTTGTGCGAAGGTAGCCAGGCCCAGGCCCAGATGCCGAGGAAGACCAGCATCAGCACGACGATGAAGACGCCGATCAGATGACCCCAGATCGGGTTCATGACTTGCCTCCGGCGCCCGATGCCGCGCTCGCGGGCGCGGCGGGCTTGGGCACGTTGTCGACGCCCAGGCCCTGCAGGTAGGCGACCAGCGCGTCGAGCTCGGTACGGCCGGCGACCGCCTTGGGCGCGCTCTTGATGTCCTCGTCGGTGTACGGGTCGCCGAGCTTGCGCAGAACGCGCATGCGCGCCTGCACGTCCTGCCCGTCGACGAGCGACAGCGCCAGCCAGCGGTACGAGGGCATGTTCGACTCGGGCACCACCTCGCGCGGATCCAGCAGGTGCACGCGCTGCCAGTCGTCGGAGTACTTGCCGCCCACGCGCGCCAGATCCGGGCCGGTGCGCTTGCTGCCCCACTGGTGCGGGCGGTCGTAGGCGGACTCGGAGGCCGTCGAGTACGCGCCGTAGCGCTGCGTCTCGAAGCGCAGCGTGCGCACCATCTGCGTGTGGCAGAGGTAGCAGCCCTCGCGCACGTAGACGTCGCGTCCGGCCAGGCGCAGCGGGTCGTAGGGCTTCATGTCGGCGGTGGGCTGCAGCTTGTTCGCCTCGATGAAGAGCGGCGTGATCTCCGCCAGCCCGCCGAGCGAGACCATGATCGCGGTCGCGATGCCCAGGCTCCAGGCGTGCTTCTCGATGAACTCGAAGTGCTTGTAGGCCATGCTGCGTTCCTCAGCCTTGCGCCGGCAGCGGCCTGGGCATCTGCATCGGCTCGGGCTCGGGGATGGGCACCGGGATCGGCGAGATGATCGACTCGCGCGCGTCGGCGGCCGTGACCCAGAGGTTCCAGGCCATCACCCACATGCCCAGCCAGATCAGCACGCCGCCGAACCAGCGCAGGATGTACCAGGGGTGTGCGGCGATCAGGCTGTCGAGGAAGGAGTAGAGCAGCGCGCCGTCGACGCCGGTGGCGCGCCACATCATGCCTTCGGTGACGCCGGCGATCCACATCGCGACGATGTAGCACAGGGTGCCGATGAAGTGCAGCCAGAAGTGCCACTCCATGCCCTTGACCGAGTGCATCGCCGGGCGCCCGAGCGCGCGCGGCGCCATCGCGTAGAGCGAGCCGATGGTGATCATCGCCACCCAGCCGAGCGAGCCCGAGTGCACGTGCGCGACCGTCCAGTCCGTGTAGTGCGACAGCGAGTTCACGGTCTTGATCGCCATCATCGAGCCCTCGAAGGTCGAGGCCGCGTAGAAGACGAGCGCGATCACCATGAACTTGGCCGCCGGGTCGCTCTTCACCCTGTGCCAGGAGCCGTTGAAGGTGAAGAGGCCGTTGGCCGCCGAGCCCCAGCTCGGCATCAGCAGCACCAGCGAGAAGGCCATGCCCACCGACTGCACCCAGTCCGGCAGCGCGGTGTAGAGCAGGTGGTGCGAGCCGGCCCACATGTAGACCGAGATCAGCGCCCAGAAGTTGACGATCGAGAAGCGGTAGCTCCACAGCGGCTGCTGGGCCTGGCGCGGCACGAAGTAATACATCATGCCGAGGAAGCCCGCGGTGAGGAAGAAGGCCACCGCGTTGTGCCCGTACCACCACTGCACCATGGCGTCGACCGCGCCCGAGTAGACCGGGTAGGACTTGGTCAGCGACACCGGCACCGCCACGTTGTTGACGATGTGCAGCAGCCCGACGGCGATGATGAAGGCGCCGTAGTACCAGTTGGCCACGTAGATGTGGCGGATGCGCCGACGCGCCAGCGTGGCGAAGAAGACGGCGCCGAAGCCGACCCAGACGATGGCGATCAGGATGTCGATGAACCACTCGGGCTCGGCGTACTCCTTGCTCTGCGTGATGCCGAAGGGCATCGTCGTCATCGCCAGCACGCACACC
>CAUJJO010000041.1 GCA_963205125.1 Pseudomonadota bacterium
GCGTTGACTGTTGCACCCGTGCTCGTCAAGCGCGGCATGCACGACATCGGCCGGCACGGCTCGGGCCAACAGGCTGGCAGACAGAAAGTCGCTCAGCCGGGCCCCAGCACCCAAGACCGCCTTGGTTCGCGCCATGCCACCGCCCGCCGTCGAGTTGCCACGATGGCGATTGTAGGCAAAAGTCCTCTAAGCGAACAGTATTGGGTCTACACCAGGTCGCCGACCTTGGCATTCCGACTGCGGCGCCGTCAGACCGCGGTGACGTTGAACCGATTGCAGAGGTCATCGACCTGTCGCGCCTTGAGCTTCTCGGCTCGCAGCTTGTGCAGCCCACTGCGCTCGAAGATGGCGTATGCGAACCCCTTGTTCATCTGCCGCGACACGTACCGGATTCCATCCCAGCGCGGACTTGCACCGTGGATCGCTCGCGCCCAAGCATGGCTCGCCGTGTAGTCCGCGGATGCACTGATGTCGTTGTTCAGTCCCAGGGCCTTGAGCGCCGCCCCGGTCAGGTCAGCCAATACCAGCGACTTGCGCCGTTCACAGCCAAACCGCACGACCGAGCGCTCGGTGAGTTCTGCGGCGGGCACCTCGTAGCTGCCTCTGACGAACCGCCCGCATTCATGGATGACGCTCTCCGCGAAAGCTACCTCGATGGTGCTGGCGGTGTAGCAGGTGCCGAACGTGCCGGTGCTGCCAGGATCGGGATCGTCGAAACGGTGGACCCCGGCCGACCAGTAGGGCTCGGTAGCCGGATACCGGCTCAGCCGCACGAGCGAAGCGACGTCGACCCTGGTCGGTCGAAGCAGATCCTCGAACGAACCGCGATCAGGCAGCCGCAGAGACACGCGAGGCACCTCGCTCGCGCGCCCATGCCGCGGCCAAGCGCTCTACCTTGGCCAAGGCAGTCCCCGCCTCCAACGCAGCGGCCAAGCTCTTTCCGGCGAGGGAGCCGTGCTCGCGCAGCCAGAACATCAGCTTCTCGCTGGCGCCGAGGTCGCCGAGTGACCGGCAGATGACAGCCACGGCCTCGCGGTCCATCCCGAGGAATGCCTGCGGGTAGTAAAGCCGATTGCCGACCTTCACCGCGAAGATCTCACCCCGGTCTGCGGCCGGCGCCAAAGCCTGACGGGTGAGCCCCCAGGCCTGCGCGAGTTGCCCACCGGGCACGACGAGGCCATCCTTGACCCACTGAACACGCGCAGCCTCGCCGCGCGCGGTGGCACCCGCCAGGCCGCCGCTGGCCTGAGCATGCAGGGTATCCGCGGCGGGAGCATCGGCATGTGCGCCCCGGGCTCGAACGCCCCGTGTCCTCGGCAGTTGGAGCCCCTGCTTGCTGACCGCAGAGCGAAGAGTGCCGAGGTCTTCGCTGAGTCGCCCAACGGTGGCCTCAAGACGCGCGATGCGGCGCAGAAGGACGGGTGTGCTGAGATCGGTGCTCATGGGTGGATTCTACGCAAATCAAGCCAACAGAGCAAATGCGGCAAACGAAGATTGCCGGCAACGCCGACAGGTGACGGCCGCAGTGATTCCCCCGCTCGTGCTCGCCAAGGTCGGGCCAGGCCCGACCCGGCGGTGCAAGCGTGGGGTGAGGTGGCTTTGTCAGAGCTATGCCGATAACTAACCTTAGCGGTATACCCATGCCAATGGCGTAAACTTTCTGCGGTGAAAATGGGCCTGTCGGTAACCGCAACGCCGGTGTCGCTGCCTGACACGGCGTCGCTTGCTGCACTGCGCGCCTGGCACGAGGGTCTGTCGTCAAAGGATGCTGTGACGCGGTACCTCAGCGAAGCCCGGCCCCCCGGTCAATCGTCACGCGGCCTCATCGGGGCAATCCGTCGTGAAGTCGCGGCCTTCGCCAAGTCACGCCACCGTGATGACCTTGCAAAGCACTTCACTGGACCTGCCCGCAAAGGCCCCGCGGCCGCGCGCGCAGTGGCCGCCGCCATCGAACAGCTGCGCAGCGCAGCCGTTCCCGTGCCCCTGATCGGCGACGGGGTCGACGACTGGCTCGAGCCCCGCGTCGCCGCAGTCCTGCGCAGGGCTGGCATCAAGACCCTGGCCGACCTCACGCTTCGAGTACCGCGCCGCAAACGTTGGTGGGTCGGCATCGACGGGCTTGGCGTGGCCGGTGCGCGCCGGATCGAGGACTTCTTTGCTGCGCATGAAGACCTGACTGACCGTGCTCGCGCGCTGCTGGTCACCAGCGCGCCATCGGATGTGGTTCCCTGGGAGAAGATCGTCGTGCCCTATGAGGTCGACGGCACCATGGGCCTGCATCGTGCGCCGCGCGCGTCGTGCGTCCTGCGGGCGAACAACGACTACGACGCGGTTCACGCTTGGCTGTCGCTGCACGAAGCGCCGGCAACGCAGCGGGCCTACCGCAAGGAAGCCGAGCGGCTGATCCTGTGGGCCATCGTCGAGCGCGGCGTCGCACTGTCCTCGCTGGCCACCGAGGATGCCGTGGCGTATCGAGCCTTCCTGCGACAGCCCTCGCCGAGAGCGCGTTGGATCGGGCCAGCGGTGCCCCGCACCTCCACTGAGTGGCGGCCGTTCGCCAACGGGCTATCCACGCGCTCCAGGGCCTATGCGCTGTCCGTGCTGAGCTCGATGTTCCGGTGGTTGATCGAGCAGCGGTACGTACTGGCCAATCCCTTCGCGGGCATCAAGGTCCGCGGCGCCAAGCTGGCGACCCTGGACACGACAAGATCCTTCTCCGAAGGGGAGTGGAGGCTCGTGCGGACGGTCGCCGAAGGCCTGGAGTGGTCATACGGTTGGCAGCCGAGTGCCGCCCATAGGCTTCGTTTCCTGATCGACTTCAGCTACAGCACGGGGCTGCGTGCCGGCGAGTTGGTGCACGCCACGCTGGGGGACCTCGAGGTCGACGCCCACGGCGATCACTGGCTACGCGTGGTCGGCAAGGGCAGCAAGGCCGGCAAGGTAGTACTGCCGGCGCTGGCACGCGGAGCTCTTGACAGGCACATGGCTCAGCGCGGCGTCCCCGTGACGCCAGCGAAGTGGAACCCGGCCACGCCGTTGCTCGGCAGCCTCGATGGCGAGGCCGGCATCACGTCCAAGCGGCTGTGGGCGATCGTGAAGAGGTTCTTTGCGACGACGGCGGATGTCCTGGCCGATACGAATCCAGCGCTGGCCGAGAAGCTGCGGCAGGCCACGCCTCACTGGATGCGCCACACGCACGCAACCCATGCGCTACAGCGAGGTGCCGAGCTGACGACCGTGCGCGACAACCTGCGGCACGCTTCCTTGTCGACCACGTCCATGTACTTGCACTCGGACGACGTTCGCCGGGCGAAGCAGATCGGTGGGGCGTTCGAGGCTCCGGCGGTGTGATCGGCTCCGGCAGGTCGAAGCGTGTCAATCTGCACCGAAAGCACAAGGGGTCCGCGAGAGGCGGTTTTGCAAGTGGTTGTCGCTGTTGGATTTTTTGCAGGCCAGCGTGTCAATTTGCAGGAAAAATACGATTACCCCTTGCAGGGCTCGACCTATGCGATCGTCGACCCCGCCGGCGGTGCCGACGAGCTGTGGCTGCTGACCAGCACGTGGACCGCGCCTTCGCGCATCCTGTCCACCGGCCGCGGGCGCTTGAGCGACACCGGCCTGCGACGCAACCCGCCGCCCTCCGGCGTGCCCGGGCTGGAGGCGCTGGAGGTCGAAGTGCCCAGCCACGACGGCGTGATGGTGCCGCTGGCGCTGGTATACCCCAAGGGCCTTGCGCTGGACGGCCGCAACCCCACGCTGCTGGACGGCTACGGCGCCTACGGCTTCACCACCCAGGCTTGGTACGACCCGCGGCGCTACGCCTGGTTCGAGCGCGGCGGCGTGCTGGCCTTCGTCAACCCGCGCGGCAGCGGCGCCCACGGCGACGCCTGGCACCGCGCCGGCTTCAAGGCGACCAAGCCCAACACCTGGAAGGACGGCGTCGCCGCGGCGCGCTGGCTGCTGACGCAGGGCTATGCGTCGCCTGCCATGCTCGGCATCGAGGGCGTCAGCGCGGGAGGCATCTTCGTCGGCCGCGCGGTGACCACGGCGCCGGTGTTGTTCGCCGCGGCGATCTTCAACGTGCCGCTGATGGACTTGGTGCGCTTCGAGACCACTGCCAACGGCGCCACCAACACCGGCGAATTCGGCACCGTGGCCGTAGAGTCCGAATTTAAGGCTCTGCTGGAGATGAGCACCTACCACCAGATCCGCGATGGCACCGCCTATCCCGCGGTGTTGCTCGTGCACGGCCTGAACGACCCGCGGGTGGGCGTGTGGCACAGCGCCAAGGCCGCGGCGCGGCTGCAGCAGGCCAGCAGCAGCGGCAAGCCGGTGTTGTTGCGACTGGATGCCCACGCCGGCCACGGCATCGGCAGCACTATGCGACAGCGCAACAGCCTGCTGGCCGACGAGTGGGCGTTTCTGCTATGGCAGTTCGGGCGTGCATCGCTCAAGCAGCCTTGAGAGCGAAGCAGCGATCGAAGAAATGGCGCTGCCGGCAAGGCAGCGCCATGAATTCTCCGAGCGGGCCCGTCAAGTCAATTCAGCGGCGCGCCGGTCTTCTCCTGCACTTCCTCGCGCGTCACGCCAGGCGCCAGCTCGACGAGCTTCAGGCCTTGCGGCGTCACGTCGAGCACGCAGAGGTCGGTGATGATGCGGTCGACGACGCCCACGCCTGTCAGCGGCAGCGTGCACTTGGGCAGGATCTTGAGGTCGTGGCCGCCGTCCTTCCTGCGCGCCACGTGCTCCATCAGCACGACGACGTTCTCCACGCCGCCGACGAGGTCCATCGCGCCGCCCATGCCCTTGACCATCTTGCCGGGGATCATCCAGTTGGCGAGGTCCCCCTTCTCGCTGACCTGCATCGCGCCGAGGATCGAGAGGTTGATCTTGCCGCCGCGGATCATGGCGAAGCTGTCGTGGCTGCCGAAGATGCTGCTGCCGGGGATGGTCGTCACCGTCTGCTTGCCGGCGTTGATGAGGTCGGCGTCGACCTCGCTCTCGTCGGGGAACGGCCCGATGCCGAGCATGCCGTTCTCGCTCTGCAGCCAGACCTCGATCGCCGGGTCGACGAAGTTCGCGACCATCGTCGGCAGGCCGATGCCGAGGTTGACGTAGAAGCCGTCCTGCAGTTCCTTGGCCGCGCGTGCGGCCATCTCGTCATGCGTCCAGGCCATCTTCAGGCTCCCTTCGGGTTCTGCTTGGTGGTGCGCTTCTCGATGCGCTTCTCGGGCTTGGCGTTGAGCACGAGGCGGTGCACGTAGATGCCGGGCAGGTGCACCGCGTCCGGATCCAGGCTGCCGGTCTCGACGATCTCCTCGACCTCGACCACCGCGACCTTGCCGGCCATGATCACCGCCGGGTTGAAGTTGCGCGCGGTGCGCCGGAAGACGAGGTTGCCGCTCTTGTCGGCCTTCCAGGCCTTGGCCAGCGAGACGTCGGGCACCAGCGAGCGCTCCATGACGTAGGTGCTGCCGTCGAAGTCGCGCGTCTCCTTGCCCTCGGCGATGACCGTGCCCACTCCGGTGCGCGTGAAGTAGGCAGGAATGCCCGCGCCGCCGGCGCGCAGCTTCTCGGCAAGCGTGCCCTGCGGCGTGAACTCGAGCTCCAGCTCGCCGGCCAGGTACTGGCGCTCGAACTCCTTGTTCTCGCCGACGTAGCTCGAGATCATCTTGCGGATCTGCCGCGTGGTGAGAAACTGCCCGAGGCCCCAGCCGTCGACGCCCGCGTTGTTCGAGACGACGGTGAGGCCCTTGACGCCGCTGTCGCGCA
>CAUJJO010000042.1 GCA_963205125.1 Pseudomonadota bacterium
GCACAACGGCCAGACGCAGGTCTGCTTCTGGAAGTTCGAGCGCTCGATGCCCGAGCTCGCGCGCAACGGCGACGGCGACATGATCCTCTTCTTCCACCGCGGCGAGGGCTCGTTCTTCTGCGACTACGGCCACATGAGCTATCGCGAGGGCGACTACATCAACATCCCGCGCGGCACGAGTTGGCGCCTCGAGACGAAGGTGCGCAACGAGGTGCTGACGATCGAGGCCACCGAGGACCTGTTCCAGATCCCCGAGCGCGGCATCACCGGCCGGCACGCGCAGTTCGATCTCGCGGTGCTCGATACGCCGAAGATCGACGACCCCTTCAAGGCGCAGCAGGGCGAGTTCGAGACGCGCGTTCGCGCCAAGCGCCGCCAGCAGGTGACGACGGTCACCTTCCCCTACAACTTCCTGGACGCCGTGGGCTGGCACGGCGACTGCGTGCCGGTGAAGCTGAACTGGCGCGACATCCGCGAGCTGCTCTCGGACCGCTACCACCTTCCGCCGACGGTGCACGCGACCTTCCTCTCCAACACCATCATCGTCTGCACCTTCGCGCCGCGGCCCATCGAGAGCGACCCGGGCGCGCTCAAGGTGCCCTTCTTCCACAACAACGACGAGTTCGACGAAGCGATCTTCTATCACCAGGGCAGCTTCTTCAGCCGCGACAACATCAAGCCGGGGATGTTCACCCTGCACCCCTCGGGCTTCCACCACGGCCCACACCCCAAAGCCTTCGCCGCGGCGGCCGCCAACAACAAGGGCGAGCGCCGGTACACCGACGAGGTCGCGGTGATGATCGACTCGCGCTACCCGCTCGAACTCGACGCCGCAAGCGCCGACGTCAAGGTGCCCGGCTATCTCGACTCCTGGAAGGAGTAGGGACCGTCACGAGCCAGCCTCTTCACACCCTCTCCCGCCGGGCGGGAGAGGGCAGGGGTGAGGGCGGCGCCCGCCCAAGCCTTACTTGAGCTGCGCCTCGACCTCCTTCACCAGGTCCGCCCCCACGCTCGGCGTGAACATGTCCCACACCGGCTGCACCGCCTGGCGCATGCGCGCGTGCTCGGCGTCGCTCACCTCGTTCACCTGCAGCCCCTTGTCGGCCATCATCTTGCGCGCGCCCTCGGACTGCTCGCGCGCGACCTCCCGCTGGTAGCTGCGCGCCTCGACCGCCGCGTCCTTCAGCAGCTTCTGCTGCTCCGGCGTCAGCTTGTCCCAGAACTTCTTGGAGACCAGCGGGATGAAGGCGCCATAGCTGTGGCGCGTGATCGAGAGGTACTTCTGCACCTCGAAGAGCTTGAGGGCTGCGATCACGGCGTTGGGCGTGCCCTGGCCGTCGATGGTGTGCGTCTCGAGCGCGGTGTAGAGCTCGGGCACCGCCAGCGGCACCGGGTTGGCGCCCAGCGCCTTGATCGTCTCCTGCGTGATCTTGGCCTGGATCGAGCGGAACTTCAGGCCCTTGAAGTCCTCGAGCCTGGCGATCGGGTGCTTGCTGTTGGTGGCGTTGAAGAAGCCGTTCTCCCAGTAGGCGAGGCCGACGAGCCCCTGCGCGGGCAGCAGGTCCATCAGCTTCTGGCCGGTGGCGCCGTCCAGCACCTTCTCGGCCTGCGCGCTGTTCTTGAAGAGGAAGGGGAAGTCGAGGATCTCGTAGGCCTTGACCATGCCGGTGAGCGTGGTCGTCTGCGGCACCGTGAACTCGATCGTGCCGCCCTGCAGCGCCGAGGTCACCTTCACGTCGTCGCCGAGCGCGCCGCCGTAGAAGGGCTTGATGTCGATCTCGCCCTTGCTCGCGGTCTTCACGAGCTCGACGAACTTCGCCACGCCCTGGCCCTGGTGCGACTTCTCGGGCAGCGTGACCGCGAACTTGGCGGTGATCGCGGCGAAGGCCGGAGCGCTCAGGACCGCGGCGAGCAGGCCGAGGGCGAAGGTGGTGCGGGCTTTCATGCAAGGTCTCCTTGGGGTTGGCGGTCGGCGCTTCTCAGCGCCACCATTGCGCCGGCACCGTGACCAGCGCCGGGAAGAGGATGAGCAGCACGAGCAGCGTCATCAGCGCCGCGAGGAAGGGCAGGATGCCGCGCGTGGCCTCGGTCATGGTGATCTTGCCCACCGAGCTGATGACGTTGAGCACCACGCCCACCGGCGGCGTGATCATGCCGATCGAGCAGTTCATGATGAAGACGACGCCGAAGTAGACCGGGTCGATGTCCGCGGCCTTCACGATCGGCATGAAGACCGGCGTGAAGATGAGCACGATGGGAATGAAGTCCAGCACCATGCCGGCGAAGAAGACGACGAGCATCATCGCCGCCATCAGCACGAGCGGCCGGTCTGACAGCGTCTGCAGCCAGGTGCCGACCTGGCCCGAGATGTCGGTGATGGTGATCATGTAGGACGCCACCATCGCCAGCGCCGCCAGCACCAGCACGACGGCCGTCGTGCGCGCGGTGGAGAGCAGGCACTCGTAGATCTTCGCGGCGTCGAGCTCGCGGTAGACGACGAGGCCGACGAAGAGCGCGTAGGCGGCGGCCACCACCGCCGATTCGGTCGGCGTGAAGATGCCCGAGCGCAGGCCGCCAATGATGATCACCGGCAGCATCAGCGCCCAGCCGCCGCGGCCCAGGATGCGCAGCCGCTGCGCCCAGGGCACGCGCGCCGTGACGGCGACCTGCTGCCGCCGCGCGACGATCCACCAGGCGGCCACCAGCACCAGGCCCATCATCACGCCGGGCACGATGCCGGCGAGGAACAGCCGCGTGATCGAGAGGTTGGCGACGACGCCGAAGATGAGGAAGCCGATCGACGGCGGGATCACCGGCGCGATGATGCCGCCCGCGGCCATGAGGCCGCAGGCGCGCGTGGGCTCGTAGCCGGCCTGGCGCATCATCGGCACGAGGATGGCGGCCAGCGCCGCCGTATCGGCCACCGCCGAGCCCGAGAGGCTGGCCAGCAGGATGCCCGCGAAGATGGCGACGTAGCCCAGGCCTCCGCGCAGGTGGCCGACGAAGGCGCCGGCCATCTCGACGATGCGCTTGGACAGGCCGCCCGCGTTCATGAACTCGCCCGCGAGGATGAAGAAGGGCACCGCCATCAGCACGAAGTTGTCGGCGCCGGCGATGGCGTTCTGCGCGACGATCTGCGCGTCGAACTGGCCGGTGAGCAGCATCAGCGCGACGCCTGCGAACATCAGCGCGAAGGCGATCGGCAGCCCCAGCGCAATGAGCAGCAGCAGGCTGCCGATGAAGACGAGCGCCGTCATCGCGCGTCTCCCGGCGGCCGCGGCTTGCGTGCCTCACCGGCCTCGATGCGCTCGGCCAGGGTCTCGATGCGCCCGCCCAGATCCTCCACCAGCGGCTCGTCGTCGCCGCGCCAGGCGCGCCGCAGGTTGTTGCAGACCGGGAAGACCAGCGCCACGCCGAACACCACCGCCGCGCCGTAGAGCCAGGCGTAGGAGATGCCCATCACCGGGTAGCTGTTGCCGAGGTTGACCTGCACCTGGCGCCAGCCGCCGACGATGAAGATCGCGCAGCCGACGAGGATCAGCGCGCCGGTGACGAGCTTGAAGGCGCGGCGCAGGCGCGGGCCGACGGCCTGCTGCAGCGCGTCGAAGCCGATGTGGATGCGCTTGGCAGACGCCAGCACCGCGCCGAGGAAGATCAGCCACACGAAGAGCAGGCGCGAGAGCTCCTCCGAGAACGCGATGCCCGAGTTGAAGGCATAGCGCAGCACGACGTTGCCGAACACCAGCACGCCCATGACGGCCAGGCAGGCGACGATGAGGATTTCGAAACTGCGCGTGACCAGACGCGCGGCGCGCTCAAGCATCGCCGGGCACCGCAGGGCGGATCGGGGGCATGGACTTGTCTCCTGTCCTTGGCGGGGACGGACCGCCCGCGCGGCCTCGCCGTTCCCGCTCGTTCTTCGTTCTTCGTTCGTCGATCGCTCTTCGAGAGCTCTTCGAGAGCTCCGCGCGCGGCAAGCCGACGCAGTGCGGCGGAATTTAGCAGCGAGTCGTCGCCGAGTCGGCTGCAGGGATGTCCGCCATCGCCTGCGCCAGGCGCGCTGTGGCGTGCGCCGAGGGTTTCCCCGCAGCGGCTACAGTTGCGCCCTCGTTGCGAAGACCTGCCCATGCCCACCAAGACCCCGAGCGCCCGCCCCGAGGCGCAGGCCGCCGCCGCGCGCAAGCGTGCACCGCGAAGCGCCCAAGCCGCCAGCGCATCCGAGGCCGCCACGGCGCTCGCCGCAGCGTCGGCGGACGCCGCCCAAGCAGCGGCGCCGAGTAAGGAACCCCGCGCGCGCAAGACCTCTGCGGCGAAGGCCGCGCCACCCGCGTCGACGGCGAAGAGCGCGAAGACGGCGAAGACCGCGAAGCCGGCAACGACGAAGAAGGCCGGGACGCCCGTACCGACGGCGAAGGCCGCAAGGCCCGAGGCTGCGGCGAAGGCCGCGAAGACCGCGAAGGCGGCGAAGGCCGACCGAACCGCGAAGGCCGAACCGAAGGCCGCGCCTGGCCGCGCAGCGCGTGGGGAGACGCCC
>CAUJJO010000043.1 GCA_963205125.1 Pseudomonadota bacterium
GTGCCGCTCCTGGCGATCGTGCCCAGGTGCTGCACCGCCTCGTCGGCGCTCATGCCGATGCCGTTGTCGCGGATGGTGAGGGTGCGCGCCGCGGCGTCGAAGAAGACGCGCAGCTCGAGCGTGGGCGCATCCTCGTAGAGCGCTGCCCGGTCCAGCGCCTCGAAGCGCAGCTTGTCGCAGGCGTCCGACGCGTTGGAGACCAGCTCGCGCAGGAAGATCTCCTTGTTCGAGTAGAGCGAATGCGTGACCAGGTGGAGGATCTGCTTGACCTCGGCCTGGAACGACAGGGTTTGCTTGTCCATGCGAATCGGGAACTGAGTTGCGGAAAGACGAACGCCGGCCGCGGCGCCGCGCGCGACGACCGGCTGCGTCAAGGGTGGTGGCGCCGCAGGCGCTTTCAAGGGGGCGCATTGTCGCTGCCGGCAGCGCCTGGCGGCGCTAGGCTGCACCCACGCGAAAAGGCCGCCCGCGCAGGATGCGGGGCGGCCCGGGAGGATGCGGAAAAGCGCCGGGCCTGCGCCCGGCGGCGTGCGGCTACTGCAGCAATCGCAGGACCTGCTGCGGCAACTGGTTCGCCTGGGCGATCATCGCCGTGCTGGCCTGCTGCAGGATCTGCGCCCTCGACATGTTCGCGGTCTCGACCGCGAAGTCGGCATCGAGGATGCGACTCTTCGCCGCCGACTGGTTCTCGACCGCGACCTGCAGGTTGCTGATCACCGCCTCGAAGCGCGACTGCGTGGCGCCGAAGGTTGCCCGCTTGTCGTTGATGGTGTCGATCGCCTTGTCGATGTCCTGGATCACCGAGCCGATCGCGCTGGCATCGACGCCGCTGCCGATGCTGGCCGTATTCACCGTCACGGCGGAGATGTCGGCGTTCGTTGCCATGTTTTCGAACTTGACATCGATCGTGTCGTCGTCTTCGACGTTGGCGCCGACCTGGAAGACGTAGGTCTTGCCGGCATCCGTGCCCAGGATCTTGCTGCCGTTGAAGGCGGTGCCGCCGAGCACGCGCTTGATTTCGCTCTGCAGCTCGACGAACTCCTTGTTCAGCGAGTTCTTGTCCTTGTTGTTGTTCGTGCCGTTTCGTGCCTGGATGGCCAGTTCGCGCATGCGCTGCAGCGAGTCGCCGACCTTGGACAGGGCGCCTTCGGCGGTCTGCGCCATCGAGATGCCGTCGTTGGCGTTGCGCATCGCCACGTTCATGCCGCGTACCTGTGCGGTCATGCGCTCGGCGATCGCGAGGCCCGCGGCGTCGTCCTTGGCGGAATTGACACGCAGGCCCGAGGACAGGCGCTGCATGGAGGTGGAGAGGGATTGTTGAGACGCAGCGTTGTTGCGCTGCGCCGTCAACGAGGCAATGTTGGTGTTGATGATGGCAGGCATGTTGCACTCCTTCGCGTTTCAGACAAACCCGGCCCGACGCCGGCAGGACTCCAATGCGGTGGGCAGGCTCATCGCCCACCGCACCTTCGTCTGCAGTCTCGTCGCCCGTTGCCAGGCGGCGAAGCCGCAGCGCCCGACGCCGGCCACCTTCTGTCGTGCAGCGAAGCTGCTCGGCCATCGGAGGGCCAACCGGACCGCGGAACCCGCATTGCGTGCCCCGTTGGGCAGCTTATCGACGGCCGGAAAAGGAAACTTGAGACCGATCTTTTCGCCGCTTCGCAAACCCACGGCCCGCTGCGCAAGGGCCGCCGGGGAAGAGGCCGGTCCTTATCGGCCAGTTCGGCGCATGGCTTGAGGCGGGCGCTGCCTAGACTCGAACGCCAGGCTGCGGCGCTGCGCATTCGCGCACGGCGCACGTTCCCGATCGGTGACCTCGAACCCGCCCACCGCCATGCGACAAGCTTTGCGTCATGCCAAATCCGGCACGCTTTCCAGGATCCACCCGGCCGTGCAGGCGCGGGCGCACGCGGCCTGGCAGGCCGGTCAGGCGCACGCCAGGCGCGGCGCCTGGGAGGAAGCCGCGCGCAGCTTCGAGAGCGCCGCGCGGCAGTCGCCCAAGGACCCGGTGATCGCGCTCAACCTCGCGCGTGCGCTGATGGCACAGCGCCGCTGCGACGAAGCCGCCGAGGTCGCGGCGCGCGCCTACAACCTGAACCCGCGCGATCCGATCACATGCGCCTACACCGCGCACTGCCTGATGGAGGGCAAGCGCTTTCGCGACGCCGCGCGCTGCCTGCAGAGCCTGCCCGAGGACATGGAGCGCGGCTTCGACTACTGGGCGACGCTGGCGCGCGCCCTGCAGCTCAGCCATCAGCCCAAGGAGGCGATCGACGCCCACCTGCAGGCGCTGGCACTGGATCTGACCAACGCCAACGCCCACTACCAGCTCGGCCTGTGCTTCAACGAGCTGGTGATGAAGACCGAGGCCACGCAGTGCTTCGAGACCGCGCTGGCGATGGGCGCGGGGCCGCACGAGCTCGGCATCCGCGCGCTGCTGGCCTACTTCGCGCGCGACGCCTGCCACTGGAGCGGCGCCACGCGCGCGCTGGAGGAGCTCCATCTCACGCTGCGCCAGACGCCGGCCGACGCCGCCCTGGCCACGGCGCCGTTTGCCCACGTGACCCTGCAGGACGATCCCGCCGACCTGCTGAAGGCCACGCGCATGCTCTCGCGCCACGTGGCGCAGCGCGCGCGCCCCTTGCCGCCCCGGGCAAGCGACTGGCGCCCCGATGGCCGTCGCCTGCGCGTGGGCTATCTCTCGGCGGACTTCCACCAGCACGCCACCTGCATCCTGATGGCGGAGATGCTCGAGCAGCACGACCGCGCGCGCTTCGAGGTCACGCTCTATTCGCACGGCAAGGACGACGGCACCGCCATGCGCCGACGCATCGAGGGCGCCTGCGAGCACTTCGTCGACCTGCGCCACAGCACCGATCGCGAGGCGGCCGAGCGCATCCGCGCCGACGGCTGCGACCTGCTGATCGACCTCAAGGGCTACACCGCGCACAACCGCTTCGCCATCTTCGCCTGGCGCCCCGCGCCGGTAAGCGCGAGCTTCCTCGGCTTCCCCGGCACCACCGGCGCCGACTTCGTCGACTACTTCATCGGCGACCCGGTGGTCACGCCGCTGGCGCACCAGCCCTTCTACAGCGAGCAGATCGCGCAGATGCCCGTCTGCTACCAGCCCAACGACCGCCAGCGCGCGCTGCCCGAGCCGCCCGCCCGCGCCGAGGAGGGGCTGCCCGAGGGCGCGCTCGTGCTGGCCGGCTTCAACCAGCCCTACAAGATCTCGCCCGAGGTCTTCGACACCTGGTGCGCGCTGCTCGTCGAGCTGCCGCAGGCGGTGCTGTGGCTGCTCGACTGGAACGAGCAGGCGCGCGCCAACCTGGAGCGCGAGGCCGCGGCGCGCGGCGTCGATCCGACGCGCATCGTCTGGGCCCGTCGCAAGCTGCCGGCCCAGCACATGGCACGCATGCAGCTGGCCGACCTCTTCCTCGACACCTGGCCCTGCAACGCGCACACCACGGCCAGCGACGCGCTCTGGGCGGGCGTCCCGGTGGTCACCTTCGCCGGACGAACCTTCGCCTCGCGCGTGGCGGCGAGCCTGAACCACGCGGTCGGGCTGCCCGAGCTCGTCTGCGACGACGCGGCGCACTACGCGCGCACGGTGGTGGAGCTTGCCGGCGACCCCGCGCGCCGCGCCGCGCTGCGGCAGCGGCTGGTCGCCGCGCGCACCGGCTCGCCGCTGTTCGACAGCCGGCGCTTCACGCGCGACTTCGAGGCGCTGCTGCTGCGCATGATGCAGCGCCACGTCGAGGGCCTGCCCGCGGCCGCGCTGCCGGCATTGCAAGCATAGGAACAGCGAGCCCTTCGCGGCGGCGGCGCGCGGCAGAATCGCCGGGCGAGCCCGCCATGAACATCATCATCCTCGACGACTACCAGGACGCCGTGCGCAAGCTGCGCTGCGCGGCACGACTGGAGCCCTATCACGCCAAGGTCTTCACCAACACGGTGAAGGGCATCGGACAGCTCTCGGTGCGGCTGCGCGACGCCGACGTGCTCGTGCTGATCCGCGACCGCACCCACTTTCCGCGCGCGCTGCTCGAGAAGCTGCCGCGGCTCAAGCTGATCTCGCAGACCGGGCCGGTCGGCGCGCACGTCGACCTGCAGGCCTGCACGCGCCTGGGCATCGCCGTCGCCGAGGGCGGCGGCTCGCCGGTGGCAACCGCCGAGCTGACCTGGGCGCTGATCATGGCGGCGATGCGGCGGCTGCCGCAGTACATCGGCAACCTCAAGCACGGCGCCTGGCAGCAGAGCGGACTGAAGTCGGCGTCGATGCCGCCCAACTTCGGCATCGGCATGCGGCTGCAGGGCAAGACGCTGGGCGTCTGGGGTTACGGCCGCATCGGCAGCCTGGTCGCCGGCTACGGGCGCGCCTTCGGCATGCAGGTGCAGGTCTGGGGCAGCGAGGCCTCGCGCGCGCGCGCCGTGGCCGACGGACACCTCGCCTGCGAAAGCCGCCAGGCGCTGTTCGAGCGCAGCGACGTGCTGAGCCTGCACCTGCGGCTGGTCGAGGGCACGCGCGGCATCGTCACGCTCGAAGACCTCTCGCTGATGCGCCCGACCGCGCTCTTCGTCAACACCTCGCGCGCCGAGCTGGTGGGCGAGACGACGCTGGTGTCGGCGCTCAACCGCGGCCGCCCCGGCATGGCCGCCGTCGACGTCTTCGAGAGCGAGCCCATCCTGCAGGGCCACCCGCTGCTGCGGCTGGAGAACGCCGTCTGCACGCCGCACATCGGCTTCGTCGAGCAGGACAGCTACGAGCAGCTCTTCGACGCCGCCTTCGACAACGTGATCGCCTTCATCGAGCAGCAGCCGACGAACATCGTCAACCCCGACGCCCTGCGCGTGCTGCGCTGAGCTTCAGGCGGCAACGCCCAGGCGCTGCCGCCGCGCCTCGAACAGGCACACGCCCGCGGCCACGGAGACGTTCAGGCTCTCGACCGCGCCGGCCATCGGGATGCGCACGAGCAGGTCGCAGCGCTTGCGGGTGAGCTGGCGCATGCCGCGCCCCTCGGCGCCCAGGACGAGCGCGAGCGGCCCGCGCAGGTCGGCCTCGAAGAGCGTGTGCTCGGCATCGTCGCTGGTGCCGACGACCGTGAGACCGTGGTCCTTCATGTCGTCCAGGCTGCGCGCGAGGTTGGTCACCATCAGGTAGGGCACCGTCTCGGCGGCGCCGCTGGCGACCTTGGCCACCGTCGCGTTGAGCCCCACCGCATGGTCCTTGGGCGCGAGCACGGCGTGCGCGCCGGCGCCGTCGGCCACGCGCAGGCAGGCGCCCAGGTTGTGCGGGTCGGTGACGCCATCCAGCACCAGCAGCAGCGCCGGCCCGCGGCCTGCGGCCTGCAGCGCCTCGAGCACGCCGTCCAGGCTGTGCGGCTGCGCAAGCGGCACGACGCGCGCCACCACGCCCTGGTGCCGCGACGTGCCTGCCAGGCGCGACAGACGCTCGTCGTCGCTCTCCAGCAGGCGCGCGCCCGCGGCCTGCGCGCGCTCGACGAACTGGCGCATGCGCGCGTCGCGGCGGCTGCTGTCGACGTGCAGCTCGACGATCGACTGCGGCGCCGTCTTCAGCCGCACGGTGACGGCGTGAAAGCCGAACAAGACCTTGGTGCTCATCGCCGCATGGTAGCGGGGGCGGCGCCGCGGATCGCGGGCAAGCTGTCGTGGGCAGGCGATCGCGATCGCGGGCGTGGGCGCAGGCAGAATCCGCCGCTTCGATGTCCGCCCTCGTCCTGCTGGGCTGCGTGCTCGGCTACTTCGTGCTGCTGCTGCTCGTGGCCTGGCGCACCTCGCGCCGCGCCGACGATGCCGCCTTCTTCGTCGGCAGCCGGCGCAGTCCCTGGCTGCTGGTGGCCTTCGGCATGGTCGGCACCTCGCTCTCGGGCGTCACCTTCGTCAGCGTGCCGGGCACCGTCGCCAGCCACGGCTTCACCTACCTGCAGATCGTGCTCGGGCACGTCGTCGGCTACGCCATCGTCGCCTTCGTGCTGCTGCCGCTGTACTACCGGCTCGGGCTCACGTCGATCTACCGCTACCTCGGTGCGCGCTTGGGCGACACGGCGCAGCGCACCGGCGCCGTCTTCTTCCTCGTCTCGCGCACGCTCGGTGCGACGGCGCGGCTCTACCTCGTCGTGCGCGTGCTGCAGGACATGGTGCTGCAGCCGCTGGGCGTGCCCTTCTGGCTGGGCAGCGCGGTCGTCGTGCTGATGATCCTGCTCTACACCTTCGAGGGCGGCGTGCGCACCATCGTCTGGACCGACACGCTGCAGACCGCCGGCATGCTCATCGGCCTGATCGTGTGCACCGGCTACCTGCTCGCCCTGCTCGGGCAGACGCCGCTGCAGGCCTGGGACGCGTTGCAGGCCCAGGGCAGCGCGCGCGTGCTCGGCACCGATGCGCTGGCGGCCGACTTCTGGGCCAAGCAGCTGCTCGCCGGCATCTTCATCGCGGTGGCGATGACCGGGCTGGACCAGGAGATGATGCAGAAGAACATCTCGGTGGCGCGGCTGGCCGACGCGCAGAAGAACATGCTGCTGATGTCGCTCGTGCTGCTGGCGGTCGTGGCGCTCTTCCTCTTCCTCGGCGGGCTGCTCGCGCAACTGGGGCCGCGGCTGGGCCTACCCGCGGGCGGCGACCGGCTGTTCCCGGCGGTCGTCCTCGGGCACCTGCCGGGCTGGGTGCAGATCCTGTTCGTGCTGGCGCTCGTCTCGGCGCTGTTCCCGAGCGCCGACGGCGCGCTCACCGCGCTCACCGCCTCGACCTGCATCGACCTGCTGCGCCTGCAGGAGCGGCACGACCTCGACGCCGCCGCACGCACGCGCCTGCGCAAGCGCGTGCACCTGGCGTGGGCGGCCCTCTTCCTGCTGCTCGTGCTCGCCTTTCGCCGGCTCGACGATCCGAGCATGGTGCTGCTGATCCTCAAGCTCGCCGGCTACACCTACGGGCCACTGCTGGGCCTGTTCGCCTTCGGCATCCTGACCGTGCGCCAGCCGCACGCGGCGTGGCTGCCGTGGATCGCGCTGGCTGCGCCCATGCTGTGCGCGTTGCTGGATGCGCAGCAGGCACGCTGGCTTGGCGGCTACCGCATCGGCCTGGAGATGCTGCTCGTCAATGCCGCGCTGACCTTTGCGGGGCTGTGGAGCTGCTCGACGGCCGGCACCGATCGCCGCCGCTGAGCGCGGCGTCGCCAGCGCGGCCGCGGCCGCCGCGCCGAGGGTCGATCAGTGCGTCAGCGCCGCGGCGGCGCGGCCGGGTTCTCGACCCGCGCAGGCGCAGACGCCGGCGCAGGCTTCGTCGAAGACGCTGCGCGCGCTGTCCTGGCAGCAACCGCAGGCCGAGCCGACGCGCAAGTCATCCTGCAGCGCGTCGAAGGAAGTCGTCCCGCCCTTCACCGCGACCTGGATGTCGCGGTCGGAGACGCGATGGCAGAGGCAGACGATCATGGCGCAGACCCGTTGGAGAACCGATGGCCTGCATCATATCGGGAATGCGAATTCTTATCAATTGCCTTTGCGCCACCGTGGAATACTCGCGGGCCGGCCGGTCGAGCCCGGCACCATGACGCTCAGGATCCGCTGCCCATCTGGCTCTGCAGCCAGTTCGCCTCGCCGACCTTGGCGACGAGCTCGATCTGCGTCTCGAGGTGGTCGACGTGCTCCTCGGTGTCCTCCAGCAGCTCGACGAAGAGGTCGCGCGAGACGTAGTCGCGCACGCTCTCGCAGTGGCCGATGGCCTCCTTGAGCGTCGCCTGCGAGGCCTGCTCGAGCTTGAGGTCGCAGTGCAGGATCTCGATCGCGCTCTCGCCGACCAGCAGCTTGCCCAGGTCCTGCAGATTGGGCAGGCCCTCGAGCATCAGGATGCGGTCCATCAGCCGATCGGCGTGCTTCATCTCCTCGATCGACTCGCCGTGCTCATGCTTGGCCAGCCGCTCGAAGCCCCAGTTCTTCAGCATGCGGTAGTGCAGGAAGTACTGGTTGATGGCCGTGAGCTCGTTCTTGAGCTGCCGGTTCAGGTACTCGAGAACCTTGGCGTCGCCTTGCATATGGATCTCCTCGGGCAAAAGAGGTACGGACTGTCGAAGGCAGGCATCGTACGTCCAGCGCGAAGAGGGCAGACACGTCTGCGGGATTGACCTGCCCGCGGGCGCCCGCAATACCATCTCACCGGTACAACGTCCAACAGCCGAGGGCTCACTCATGGCGACGATCCGCGCCGAATCAGCCGCCTTCCGGCCCGTCGACGAAGGCGTCTCGAAGTACAACACTAGCCCAGTGGGTACGGCGGGCCGGCATGCGTTCGACCTCTACGACTTTCGCAGCGAACTCGGCAACGTCGATGTGGGCGACGGCGCGCTCTACAAGGGGCGAGGCTTCATTCAACTGACCGGACGGGCGAACTATGAGAAGGTCGGCGCGCAGATCGGCGTGGACCTTATCGCCGATCCGAACCAGGCCAACGAACCGGTCACTGCCGCAGCGATCCTTGCGCAGTTCCTGAAGAACAAGGAAGCCGTGATCCGCCAAGCGCTGAAGAAGAATGATCTCGGCCACGCGCGCAAACTCGTCAACGGCGGGTGCCATGGACTCACCGAATTCCGCAGCGCCTTCGTTGCCGGCCGACGTTACCTTGGCATCGTCATCCCGCCCAAGGCTCGCGCCAAGGTCAAGATCGCGCCCAAGCTCAATCCCGGGACTGCCGCGCCCCACGCCGCGCCCGCAGCCAAGGCTGCCGCCAAGGCACCCGCCACACAGCGGGCAGCGTCGGTCCTCCGTCCGCAGTGACGACACCCATGCGCACTGCCCGCCGATTCGTGCTCGTGCACGGCCTCGGGCTCACCCTGGCGCTGCTGTGCGACACGGCCGCGCGCGCCGATGCCGCGCCGTCGGCAAGCGCTGCCTCGCTGTGTGCGCCCGCGCAGACGGTATTGTTCGATTGCAGTCTGCACAGCGGCAAACGGGCCTCGATCTGCGCCAGTGGGGATCTCGGCCCCGCGGCGGGAAGCCTGCAGTACGTCTTCGGCCGTCGAGGGCGGGTCGAAGTGCAATGGCCCGTCGGGCCGGAAGCTGCCGACTGGCGCGGCAGCATCAAAGCTGGCGAGGTGATGTATGCCGGCGGCGGCGGCGCCTATCTGCGCCTGCAGGCCGGGCCGCGTGAGTATGTCGTCTACAGCGCCAGCGGTCGCGGCTGGGGACGCAAGGCCGGCGTGATGGTGCTGCGGGCGGGGCAGCCGAAGTCGGTGCAACGCTGCGTCGGGCCCGCGCACAGCCTCCTGGGC
>CAUJJO010000044.1 GCA_963205125.1 Pseudomonadota bacterium
GCGAGAGCTTGGCCTGGGGCTGCGACGAGTAGCCGAAGCCCGGCAGGTCGAGGGCGATGACGCGCCAGCGCCGCGCCAGCGGCTGCATCACCGGAACCCAGTCGGTGAAGCCGTTCTGGCCCAGGCCGTGCACCAGCAGCAAGGGCGGCGCCGTGCGCGCGCCGGCCTGCACGACGAGCATGCGGCCGCCGAGCACGGGCTCGTCCTCCAGCCGCAGCAGCCAGTCGGACGGCAGGCGTGCGCGCAGCGCGTCCACCGTCTGCAGCCGCTCCCGGCAGAGCGTGCAGGCAGGCTCCGCCTGCTTCGACGCTGCCGACCCTGCCGACCCTGCCGACGCGGCCCCCTGCGCGGTGGCACCGAGCGACCACGGGGCCAGCAGCGCGGCGGCAAGCGCCTGGCGGCGAGCGAGGTTCATCGAGCGACTCGTTCCACAGGCTCTCAGGGCAGGAGGATGGTGGAGCCAGTGGTGCGCCGCGCCTCGAGCGCGCGATGGGCCTCTGCGACATCGGCAAGCGGGAAGCGCTGGTCGATGCGGATCCGCACCTGCCCGGCGAGCACGACGGCGAAGAGCTCGTCGGCCATCGCCTGCGTCGCCTCGTGCGTGGCGATGTGGTGAAAGAGCGTGGCGCGGGTGAGGTAGAGCGAGCCCTTGGCGGCAAGCATCCCCGGCGCGAAGGGCGGCACCGGGCCGGAGGCGTTGCCGAAGCTCGCCAGCAGGCCGAAGGGGCGCAGGCAGTCCAGGCTGCCTTCGAAGGTGTCCTTGCCGACGCTGTCGTAGACGACCTTCACGCCGCGCCCGCCGGTGATCGCCTTCACGCGCGCGACGAAGTCCTCCTTCGTGTAGTCGATCGCGTGCGCCGCGCCATGCGCCAGCGCCAGCTCGCACTTGGCTGCACTGCCGGCGGTGGCGATGAGCTGCAGGCCCAGCGCCCGCGCCCACTGGCAGGCGATCAGGCCCACGCCACCGGCCGCGGCGTGCCAGAGCACGTGGTCGCCGGGCTGCAGGCCCTCGGCCGGCCGCGTCTTCTTCAGCAGATACTGCACCGTCAGGCCCTTGAGCATCATCGCCGCGCCGGTCTCGAAGGCGATGCCTTCGGGCAGCCTGACGACCGCGGTCGCCGGCATCACGCGCGCCTCGCTGTAGGCGCCGGGCGGGGCGCTCGCGTAGGCGGCGCGGTCGCCCACGCGCAGGTGCGTGACGCCCTCGCCGACCGCCTCGACGACGCCCGCGGCCTCCATGCCCAGCGTCAGCGGCAAGGGGTTCGGGTAGAGCCCGGTGCGCTGGTAGACGTCGATGAAGTTGAGCCCGCAGGCCTGGTGGCGGATGCGGATCTGCCCGGGCCCGGGCTCGCCCACCGCAAGCTCGACGAGTCGCATCACCTCGGGTCCGCCGAACTCGGTGATCTGGATGGCGCGTGGCATGGCCCGTTCTCCTTCGCGGTGCGTGAAGGGCGAGGTTAAGCCATGCCCGCGGCGGGCGCGGCCGGCCGTGGCACGATCGCGCCTGCATGAAGCGCGTGCTGCAAGCCCCCAACCTCGCCCTGGCCACGCTGTGGGCCGACCAGCTCGCGGCCGCCGGCATCGCCACCAGCGTGCAGCGCGCCTACGCCAGCAGCATCGCCGGCGAGGTGCCGCCCGACCAGTGCCTGCCCGAAGTCTGGGTGCACGACGACGCGCAGCAGGACGCCGCACGCCGCCTGCTCGACGAATGGCGCCACCTGCCGCACCGGCACTGGGCCTGCCCGGCCTGCCACGAGATCGTCGAGGGCCCCTTCGAGCAGTGCTGGAACTGCGGCGCAAGCATGCCGCAGCCGGCCACGCGATGACGCTGACGCCGCGCGTGGCCGCGCTGCTCACGCTGCCGCCTTTCATGTGGGCCTGCAACGCCCTGATCGGCCGCGTGCTGGCCCCGCTGGTGCCGCCGATGCTGCTCAACGCCATGCGCTGGGCGCTGGCGCTGGTGCTGCTGCTGCCGCTGGGCTGGGGCGCGGTGGCCACGCGGCAGCGTCGCGCGCAGATCCTGCAGCGCTGGCGGCCGCTGGCGGTACTCGGGCTGCTCGGGGTCGGCGCCTACAACTCGCTGCAGTACCTGGCGCTGCAGACGAGCACGCCGATCAACGTCACGCTGATCGCCTCCAGCATGCCGATCTGGATGCTCATCGTCGGCGCGCTCTTCTTCGGCGAGCGGGTGCGCAGCGCGCAGGCGGTCGGCGGCCTGCTCTCGATGATCGGCGTGCTCGTCGTGCTGCTGCGCGGAGAGCTCGGCGCCGTGGCGTCGCTGCGCCTGGTCCCCGGCGACCTGTGGATGCTGCTGGCCACGCTCGGCTGGGCCTTCTACAGCTGGCTGCTGGCGCGGCCCACGCCCTCGCTTGCCGGTGAACAGCGCCCCTCCTGGAACTGGGCCGAGTTCCTGCTCGTGCAGACGCTCTTCGGCGTCTTCTTCGCAAGCCTTGCCGCCGGCACCGAGCACGCGCTCGGCGCCTCCTGGCCGCAGTTCAACGCGACCGTCTGGCTCGGGCTTGCCTTCATCGCCATCGGCCCGGCCGTGCTCGCCTACCGCGCCTGGGGCCTGGGCGTGCTCGCCGCCGGCCCGAACGTCGCCGGCTTCTTCAACAACCTGACGCCGCTCTTTGCAGCACTCCTTTCGGCGCTGTGGCTCGGGCAGCCGCCGCAGGCCCATCACGGGGTCGCGTTCGCGCTGATCGTTGCGGGCATCGTGGCGTCGAGCCGGAGGTGAGCGCGTCGGCGTCTGGCTTGCTTCACTTCATTCGCTCGAGCCAGTAGCCCGGCCTGCGCGCATCGGGGCGAATGGCATAGACAATGATGTCCGCAGCCTCTTCACGAAACACGATCGAAAACGGGAAGCCCTTGACCCGAAGTCGGCGCGTGCCTGCCTCATCGGGCACTCCGGCGAGAGGCGAGCGCTGGATGCGCTCGAGCAGCGCGACGACGGATTGACGAAATCTGCGCCCCGCGCCTGCGCGAACTTGCTCGTAGTACGCGACCTCGTGAAGCAACTCGGCTCGGGTAGCAGCATCGATGCGCCGTGGCTTCACGGCGCAATGCGCTTGGCCTCGGCCATCACCTCGTCGACGTCGTGGAGCACGGCCTCACCACGCTGATACGCTGCAACGCGTCGCCCGATCTCGTGACGCCAGGCCTCTTCGACTGCAGGGTCCGGCGTCTCCGCAAGGGATTCGAGCAGCAGCTCCACGAGCCGTTCGCGGTCGCTCGGCCCAAGGGCTCGCGCGCGCTGTGCAAGTTCGGCCACGGTGACAGGCATGATGGTTCTCGTCGCACGGGAGACGTGCCATCTTAGCGCCCGCCAGGGCCCCACGTCCTGCCATTCACGAGAGTGAGGCTGCCCATGCTGCGCTGCTGTGCTTCAAGGCAGCCCGGTCCCGAAGCGCCGCATCAGCTCGGCCTGCGCCTGGGCCGGCGACCATCGCTGCGAGGCGTGCTCGGCCGCGAAGGCTCGTGCGGCCGCCTCGTCGTCGTGGAACTTGAGGAAGAGGCGACGGAGCTGGTCCTCGTTGCAAAGGCCGAGCTCGATGCGCTCGTCGATGCGCCCGGCGCGGATCAGCGCCGGGTCGAGCTGCTCGGCATGGTTCGTGGTCATGAAGAGCACGCTGCCCTCCTGCGTCGCCACGCCGTCGAGCGCGTTCAGGAACCCGGAGAACGAGAGCCGCACCTGCGCGTGCGCCGCGTCGCGCTGGCGGAAGAAGGCGTCGACGTCCTCGATCAGCAGCAGCGAGCGCTGCGGCACGCCGGCCAGCAAGGTGTGGATCTTCTCGTCGCTGACCACCGGCGAGGCCAGGCTCAGCGTGCAGACGTTGAGCCGCAGTTCGGACGCCAGTGCGGTGACGAGCGAAGTCTTTCCGGTGCCCGGCGGGCCGAAGAGCAGGTAGCCGCGCCGCCACGGGATGCCCAGCTGCGCGTAGCGCTCGCGCGCGGCGTAGAAGCGCTGCAGGTCGGCGAGCAGGGCCTCGGCCTGCCCGGCCTCCAGCACCACCGAGGACAGCGGGCGGCGCGAACCCAGGCGCGCGCGCATCCAGTCGCCGCCGTGGAAGGGGTTGGGGATGTAGACCGAGAGCGTATCGCTCTCGCGGCTGGCGCGCGCCTCGATCGCGCGCTGCAGGAAGTCGGCAAGCCACTGCCCGGACCGCCCGAAATGCGAGAGGCTGATGCGCTCGAAGACGTTCTGCCCAACCTGCAGCTCGCGCCGCATCCACACCAGGCGCCCGTTGATCCAGAGGATGTGCAAGCCCTCGCCCGGCGAGAGGAAAGCACGCGGCGCCTGACCGGCACGCAGGTCTTCCTCCAGGCTCTGATAGGCCGTTCCCCGTCGCACGCTGCGCGCGGTGAACTGGTTCACCTGCCGCAGCGCCGGATGCGCGTCCATGTACTCGACCAGCGCCGAGAACAGGAACTCGTCGCGCGAGTCGACCGCGAGCGTCGAGATGACGAAACGCTTGAGCCACGAGATCACGAGCCCGGGCACGTCGCGCAGCCAGAAGGCCAAGGCGCCCGCCGCCGCCAGCAGCGCCGCCTGCACGGCGGGGGATTGCAGCAATGAGTCCATCGGTGACGGCCAGGCAGAAGACAAGGCCCTGTCCGCTCGAGTCAACCGGGTCGGCGCACGCGCAAGCGATCCGCGCTTGCCGTAATGATGGAGCCGCGTTCCAGGCCTTCACCGTGCTTGCGTATCACTTCGAGCGGGACCGGCCCTTGTAAGCCCAGGCTCAGTCCGACCAGACGAACGATACCCGCATGAGCCTGCCCTTTGACGATGGCCAGTACGCCGAAATCCTGGTCCAGAGTGACGAGGCTTCGCCCTTGGGAGTGTGCATGGGCCAGCACGGCCTCGTCCCCCGGATCCTGCGGCCAGTCGCCGCACCACTCGACGTCATGCCTCGCTTCCAGCAGCACCACCTTCAAGCGGCCCGAGACGCAGGAATCGAGCAGCAACCTCAAGCGACATCCTGCACGATCAGGGGTTCGACGTGTTCATGTCCGGCGAGGCGGTGGGCATAAACGAGGCAGGCGCGGATGTCGTCGGGCTCCAGCCAGGGGTAGGCAGCCAGAATTTCCTGCTTCTCATCCCCCGCGGCCAGCATGCCCAGCACATGTTCGACCGCGAGACGCCGGCCACGGATGATGGGTTTGCCGCCGAAGATCGCGGGGTTCACGGTGATGCGGTCGAGCAAGTCCTTCATCGCAGGCTCCAAGCGTCCGCGCATTGTCGGCCGCGGCCAAGGCGAGTGCAATCCGAGCGCAATCCCGAAAGGACGGCAGCGGCTCGGGTCGACCCGCGCCGATCAGAACGTCCCCGGAAAAGCGCCGCCATCGAGCAGGATGTTCTGCCCGGTGAGGTAGCTCGCGTGCGCGCTGCAGAGGAAGGCGCAGATCGCGCCGAATTCGTCGGGCGTGCCCAGGCGGCCTGCGGGCACGCTCGCTAGGCGCGCGGTGATCAGCTCGTCCTCGCTCTTGCCGGCCTTCTGCGCCTGTGCGCGCGTCGTCGTGCGGATGCGGTCGGTGTCGAAGACGCCGGGCAGCAGGTTGTTGATCGTCACGTTGCGCGCGGCCAGGCGCCGCTGCCGCGCCACCCCGGCGACGAAGCCGGTGAGTCCGCTGCGCGCGCCGTTGGACAGGCCCAGCACGTCGATCGGCGCCTTCACCGCGCCGCTCGTGATGTTGACGATGCGCCCGAAGCCGCGCTCGGCCATGCCGTCGACGGTGGCCTTGATGAGCTCGATCGGCGTCAGCATGTTCGCGTCCACCGCCTTGATCCAGTCTTCGCGCGACCAGTCGCGGAAGTCGCCGGGCGGCGGGCCGCCGGCGTTGTTGACGAGGATGTCGACCTGCGAACAGGCCGCGAGCGCCGCCGCGCGGCCCTCGGGCGTCGTGATGTCGCCCGCCACCGTCTTCACCTGGATGCTCCGATCGAGTGCGCGCAACTCGGCGGCCGTGGCTTCGAGCACTTCGGCGCCGCGCGCCGTGACCACGACGTTCACCCCTTCAGCGGCAAGCGCCTTCGCGCAGCCCTTGCCCAGCCCCTTGCTCGCCGCGCACACCAGCGCCCAGCGCCCTTGCAGTCCGAGATCCATCGCCGCTTCGCCCTCCTCTGGCGCTCGACTTGCTCTCAATATCCCGCGGCCTGGCCGTCGCGGCGCGGGTCGCTGGCGGCCACGTAGCCCTCGATCGCCGGGTCGCCCAGGCGCCAGATGAACTGGCCGGCGCCGTAGTCCTGGTAGCTGTCGTCGAAAGGCTGGACGACGTGGCCAAGCGCGCGCAGGCCTTCGACGGTCGCGGCCGGCATGCCGGCCTCGTTGTTGACAATGCCCGCGTGGTAGCGCCAGCGCGGCGCATAGCACGCCGCCTGCGGCTGCTGGCGATAGTCGAGCATGCGCACCAGCGTCTGCATGTGCGCCTGCGGCTGCATGTCGCCGCCCATGATGCCGAAGCTCATCTGCGGCTGGCCGTCCCGCATCAGGAAGGCCGGGATGATGGTGTGGAAAGGCCGCTTGCCGGGGCCGACCTGGTTCTCGCGCCCGGCCTGGCGCGTGAAGCCGTGGCCGCGGTTCTGCAGGCTGATGCCCCAATCGGGCACGACCACCCCCGAGCCGAAACCCATGTAGTTGCTCTGGATGAGGCTGACCATCATGCCGCTCTCGTCGGCGGCGGTGAGATAGATGGTCCCGCCCTGCGGCGCGTGACCGGGCCCGAAGTCCTGCGCGCGCTTCGCATCGATCCGCCGCGCGCGCTCGCGCAGGTAGGCCGGATCGAGCATCTGCTGCGGCGTCAGGCGCATGGAGGCAGGATCGGAAACGTAGCGATAGACGTCGGCGAAGGCGAGCTTCATCGCCTCGATCTGCAGGTGCTGGCTGGCCACACCATCCACCGGCAGCGCGGCCAGGTCGAAGTGCTGCAGGATGCCCAGCGCGATCAGCGCCGCGATGCCCTGGCCGTTGGGCGGGATCTCGTGCATCGTGTGGCCGCGGTAGTCCTGGCTCACGGTGCCGACCCAGTCGCAGCGATGCTCGGCGAGGTCGCTCTCCGTCATCGCGCCGCCGTGTTCGCGCGCGAAGGCGGCGATTGCTGCTGCGATCTCGCCGCGATAAAAGGCCTCGCCCTTGCTCTTGCCGATGAGGCGCAGCGCGCGCGCGGCCGCCGGGAAGCAGAAGCGCTCGCCGACCGCGGGCTGGCGCCCGTGCGGCAGGAAGGCACCGGCAAAGCCCGGCTGGCCGGTGAGCTCGGGCAGCAAGGCCGCTGCCGTCCACTTGTGGTTGACGACCACAGGCACCATGAAGCCGCGCTCGGCGATCTCGGCCGCGGGCTCCATCAGGTCGGCAAAGGGCAGCTTGCCGAAACGCTGCGACAGGCTGACCCAGCCCGAGACCATGCCCGGCACCGTCACCGTGTCCCAGCCGCGCTTGGGCATCGCCTCGCCGGGCCCGTACTTGCGATCGAAGTACTCCGGCGTCCACGCCTGCGGTGCGCGGCCGCTGGCGTTCAGGCCGTGCAGTTCCTTGCCGTCCCAGAGGATGCAGAAGGCATCCGAGCCCAGGCCGTTGCTGCAGGGTTCGACGATGGTCATCATCGCCGCGGTGGCGATCGCCGCGTCGACCGCGTTGCCGCCGGCCTGCAGAATGCGCAGCCCCGCCTGCGCCGCCAGCGGGTGCGAGGTGGAGACGACGTTGCGCGCGAAGATGGGGCTGCGCTGGCTGGCGTAGCCGGCGGTCCAGTCGAAGGGGTGGGTCATCGGGGTGCTCATGCCTGCTCGGGAATTCGATCGGGCGCCGAACTCGCCTTGGCAGCGGTGTTGGTCTGTCCCGCGATTCTGGCCCAGGCGAATGCGCCCGCCCTCAACCCGGCTTTCGCGGCTTTCGCGGCTGCTGCAGCATGCTCTCGGCGACGTAGCGGCGCAGCAGCGGCGGTGCCTCGCCGATGTGGAAGGCCAGCCGCCTGGCGCGCAGCTCGGCGTCGAAGGCGGTGAAGCGCTCGAGCCGGCGCTGGTGCTCGAGCCAGTTCTCGTCGATGAAGTACTCGACGTAGCGCCCCGGCTGCGAGGTGTCGCGGAACAGGCCCCAGGACAGCGCGCCCTGGCGCAGCCGCGCGCGCCGCGTGCGCTCCATCACCGCGACGAATTCGTCCGCGCGCGCCGGGTCGATCTGGTAGGCGAGCGTGACCATCACCGGCCCCTCCTCGGCACCGACCGGGAACGCAGGCTCGGGAACGCCCCCGGTCTGCGCCGGCGTGAAGTCGATCTCCGCCGTCCAGTTCACCGAAAGCTTGCGCGTGGCCAGCAGCACCAGCAGCCCGAAGACTGCCGCCAGCAGCACGGCGTTGCGTACCGAGGACAGGCTTGCGACCTGCCCCCAGACGAGCGAGCTCGCCGCCGAGCCGCCCATCAGCGACATCTGGTAGATCGACATGCCGCGCGCGCGCACCCAGTCGGGCATCGCCTGCTGGGCCGAGACGGTGAGCGAGTTGGCCACCGAGATCCAGGCCATGCCGATGACGACCATCGCCGGCACCGCGACCCAGAGTTCGCCCGCGAGCACGATCAGCGTCGACATCGCGGCATGGACGAGGGTGCCGACGACGATGAACTGGTCGCGCGAGTAGCGCGCGCGCCAGTGCGGGAAGCGCATCGCCGCGACGATCGCCCCCACGCCGACGCAGGACAGCATGACCGTGAAGCTGCCCGGGCCGCCGCCGTGCAATTCGCGCGCCACCAGCGGCAACAGCGCCATCAGCGCCGTGGCCTGCAGGAAGAAGAGGAAGATGCGCAGCATCACCACGCGCAGCCGCGTCGACTGCAAGGTGAAGACGACGCCGGTGCGCATCGCGCCCCAGAAGCGCTCGCCGGGCAGCGTGCTCGTGCGCGGCTGATGCCGCCAGCGCAGGATGAGCACGAAGGCCGCTGCCGCCAGCACGACGTTGACGACGAACACGGCGGCCGAGCTGAAGGCCGCCAGCAGCGCGCCCGCCAGCGCCGGGCCGACGATGCGCGAGAGGTTCATCGCGATGCCGTTGAGCGCCAGGGCCTGCGGCAGCGAGGGCTTGTCGACGACCGCCGGCACGATCGCCGCGAACACCGGCCAGCGCATCGCCAGACCGATGCCGTTGAGGAAGGTCAGCACGAGCAGCAGCTCCGGGGTGAGCAGCCCGGCCAGCGACAGCAGCGCCAGCACCAGCGCGATCACCGACACCCACAGCTGCGTGGCCGCGAAGTAGCGCCGCCGATCGAGGATGTCGGCCAGGGCGCCGCTGGGCAGCCCGAGCAGGAACACCGGCAGCGTGCTCGCCGTCGACACCAGTGCCACCATCACCGGGCTCGTGGTCAGCGTCGTCATCAGCCAGGCGGCCGCGACGTCGTTCATCCACATCGTCAGGTTGGCGAACAGCCAGGCGATCCACAGCCCGCGGAAGACCGCGCCTTGCAGCGGGGCGAGTGCGGGCGGGAGCTTCATCGGGACGAGTCGAACGAGCGGGTCGAACCGAACCTCTGGGGCAAGCGTTGCAGAGCAGTCCGCCTACCTTGCATCTCTAGTCGCGTGACACTGTCGTCACCATCTTGCGATCCGGGCGGCTACAAGTTACCAGCACGGAGCCATCGCTCGTGCCGAACCGAACGATCCGCAAGTCGGGCGTTTCGCTGATGTTCAGTGGCGCAACGCCGAGTTGTCCAGCAGTTCTCTGGATCAATCGGATGCAGTCATCGAAGCCCATGGACGCCGACGTGGACTGCGGGGGCGGCGATACCGAAATGCGGGATGAGTCGGGCGCCGGTCGAGGCACCTCTCGAACGTCTCGAAAGCCCTTCTGAAGCTCTTGACGACGCCGCGCTTGCTCAGCACGCAGTGCTTCAGCATCAGGTCGGTTACGAACGTTTGCTGGCGCAGCAACCGGGTCCTGCGGCCGTGGCTTGGAACAAGGCGTCTCTTGGAACACGGTACGACCTTCAATAACGCAACGATGGACCTGCGTTTGCGCCTCGGACTGTGTGCAGATGAGAAGCGCTGCAACTGTCCACATGATCATGAGAAGACCAGTCCGAGCACTCATTTCTCCTCCTGTACTTGCATCGTGCTCGCGCGCAATCTCATTTCGCGAAGCGGTTTTAAGACCGAAGTGCAACACCGTGCTCAATAAAGCGGAGCGGCTCCTGCCCCGCACACGCGAACTCTTGGTCTGCAACCAGCACCGCATCAGTCGGCGAAACCCGATCGAGCTTTCGGGAGTGTAGTGACCCCCTTCTTGCGCCGCTGCGGCTCTCAGGCCACCCGCACCTCGAGTTGCCGGCCGAGCACGCGCGCGGCGGCCTCGATCTGGTCCAGGCGCGAGGCGTGGCGCAGGTCGAGGAGCCGATCCACCTGAGGCATGTGCCAGCCCAGGCGCCGCGCCAACTCCGCCTTCTTGATACCCTGCTCGGTCATCGCCCGATAGACGCCCAGCTTGGCTCCTTCCAGCGCCGCTGGCCGCACGGTGCGCTGCCCCCTCTTGGCCTTGCTGGGTATGGGCAGCGGCTGGCGCGCCTGCACGTAGAACGACAGCGCGGCCTCCAGCGCGTCCACCGCCTGCAGCAAGGCCTCGTCCTCATCGGCCCCGAAGGTCAAGGCCTCCGGCACATCAGGAAAGGTGACCAGCACGGTTTCGCCGTCTGGAGTCAGGGTCACAGGGTAGTCGAACATGGTGAGTCTCACTTCAATCCGAATTGACGCTTGATCGCGGCTTCAAGGCCTTTGCCCAACTCCGCGGCGCCATGCATCGGCAGCGTGGATTGCCTGCCGTTCAGGAACACCTTGAGATGCGAGCCCTTGTCCGGCTCGAAGGTGGCGCCCTGTTGCTCCAGCCACCGCTTCATCTGCTTCGAGTTCACCGCTCCAATACTAAACACTTCTGTTGCGCCATACAAGAAGCTTCGCAACAGCGCTGTTGAGCCAGCCTGCTCGGGCGCGAGGACGGCGTCGCAAGCCAGGCGTTGACGCGTCGCACCCAGAGCGCCAAAAACCAAGGGCCCCGGCGATGCGGGGCCCTTGGCGTCATGCGAAAGTCGGTGGCGTCAGTGGAACTGCTCTTCCTCGGTCGAGCCGGTGAGCGCCTTGACGCTCGAGCTGCCGCCCTGGATCACGGTGGTCACGTCGTCGAAGTAGCCGGCGCCGACTTCCTGCTGGTGCGAGACGAAGGTGTAGCCCTGCTCGCGCGCCTTGAATTCGGGCTCCTGCACCTGCTCGACGTAGTGCTTCATGCCTTCGCCGCGCGCGTAGGCGTGCGCCAGGCGGAAGGTGTTGTACCAGTTGAGGTGGATGCCCGCCAGCGTGATGAACTGGTACTTGTAGCCCAGCGCCGAGAGCTCGTCCTGGAAGCAGGCGATGGTCTTGTCGTCGAGGTTCTTCTTCCAGTTGAAGGAGGGCGAGCAGTTGTAGGACAGCAGCTTGCCCGGATGCTTGGCCAGCACCGCCTGCGCGAACTCGCGCGCGAAGCCGAGGTCCGGCGTGCCGGTCTCGCACCACACGAGGTCGGCGTAGGCGGCGCAGGCCACGCCGCGGCTGATCGCCTGCTCGAGGCCGTTCTTCACGCGGTAGAAGCCCTCCTGCGTGCGCTCGCCGGTGAGGAAGGGCTTGTCGTTGGCGTCGTGGTCGCTGGTCAGCAGGTTGGCGGCCTCGGCGTCGGTGCGGGCCAGCACGATCGTCGAGACGCCCATCACGTCGGCGGCAAAGCGCGCGGCGATCAGCTTCTCGATCGCCTCCTGCGTCGGCACCAGAACCTTGCCGCCCATGTGGCCGCACTTCTTGACGGCGGCGAGCTGGTCCTCGAAGTGCACGCCCGCCGCGCCCGAGGCGATCATGTTCTTCATCAGCTCGAAGGCGTTGAGGACGCCGCCGAAGCCCGCTTCCGCGTCCGCCACGATCGGCAGGAAGTAGTCGACGTACTCCTTGCTGCCGGGCTCGATGCCGCGGCTCCACTGGATCTCGTCGGCGCGCTTGAAGGTGTTGTTGATGCGGCGCACCATCGTCGGCACCGAGTCGTAGGCGTAGAGCGACTGGTCCGGGTACATGGTCTCGCTGGTGTTGCCGTCGGCGGCGACCTGCCAGCCCGAGAGGTACACCGCTTCGAGGCCCGCCTTGGCCTGCTGCATCGCCTGACCGGCGGTGATGGCGCCGAAGGCGTTGACGTAGCCCTTGGCCGCGCCGCCGTTGACGGCCGCCCAGAGCTTCTCGGCACCGCGCTTGGCCAGCGTGTGCTCGACCTGCACCGAGCCGCGCAGACGCACCACGTCCGCCGCGCTGTAGCCGCGCTTGACGCCCTTCCAGCGCGGGTTCTCCGCCCAGTCCTTTTCGAGGGCGGCGATCTGCTGTTGACGGGTGGGTTGGCTCATCGGAAAGGCTCCTGTGTGCAAGAGAGGAAAGGGGGAGGAACTGGCGCCAGCGTACCGCGATCGATGGCATTCGCCAAGACTTATGTCTTATATAAGACACGGCATCTGCCCGAAACAAATCAACGACTTATCAAACGAATTTCGCGATATGACGCGTTCGAGCGCTGACGGCGCGATTTTGCTGCATCGCCGCATCGGATCGTTTCGCATTGCGCAATCAAGCTTTCGCAATGCAGAAGACGCTTCGCGTCGAGGCATGCCGCTTCCGCTTCACTCCCAAGCACCTCTTTCGCCCACCTCTTTCGCCCGCCTCTTTCGCCCGTCGCCGGGTCGTACGATCGCCGCCGTGCGGCGCCTTCCCACCTCCGCGCCACTCTTCACCCGCGCCCCGATGCCCCCTCGCCCGCTGGCACCCCGACCGCCGAGCGCACGACGCGCTGCCGCATGAGCCATCCGATCCCGACGCTGCGCGCCTACGCCTTCCTCGCCGCCAGCATGGCACTGGTGGGAAGCTACGTCGGCCTGTCCAAGCTGCTGGTGGCCTCACTCCCGATCTTCCTGCTCGCCTGGCTGCGCTTTGCGATCGCCGCGCTGGCGATGCCGCACTGGCTGCGACGCCGGGGCGACGAGCCGCCCTTGTCCGCGCATGACCGCCGCCTGCTGTTCTGGGAGAGCTTTCTCGGCAACTTCCTGTTCTCGATCTTCATGCTCTACGGCGTGAAGCTGAGCTCGGCGCTCGCAGCCGGCATCGCCATGGCCGGCATTCCGGCAGCGGTGGCCGTGCTGTCGCGGATCTTCCTTGGCGAGCGCATCACGCCGCGCGTGGCCTGGGCCATCGCCTGCGCAGCCGGCGGCATCGCGCTGCTGGCGCTGGCGCGCGCAGGCCATGCCGCCGCCGGGCTCTCGCCGCTGGGCTTTGCCTTGCTGATGGGCGCGGTGATCTGCGAGGCAAGCTACGTCGTCATCGGCAAGCGCCTCACCGGCCAGGTCTCGCCGCGGCGCATCAGCGCGATCATCAACCTCTGGGGCCTCGTGCTCGTGACGCCGCTTGGGCTGTGGCAGGCGCTGTCCTTCGACTTCGCGGCGCTGCCAGCCTCGATCTGGGCACTGCTGCTCTTCTACGCGCTCGCCGCCAGCGTCGTCACCGTCTGGCTCTGGATGAAGGGCCTGCGCCACGTGCCGGCCTCGCGCGCCGGCGTCTTCACCGTGCTGCTGCCGACCAGTGCCGCGGCCATCGGCGTGCTGGTGCTCGGCGAGACCTTCACCGCCCTGCACGGCGCGGCCTTCGCGATGGCGCTGGCCGGGGTGTTGCTCGCGACCTGGCCAGGGAAGCAAGCCTCCACGAGGCCCGAGGGCGCAAGGCCTTGAAATTCACGATGCTACGATGCGCCGATGATCGACTGGTCCACCTGCGCTGCCGTTGAACGCGATCCCGAGCGTGTGAGCGGCTCGTGGGTGTTCCGGGGCACACGTGTGCCGGTCTCCGCCCTGTTCGAGAACCTCGAGGACGGTGCCTCGCTGCACGATTTCATCGCCTGGTTCCCCGGCGTGACCGCGGAGCAGGCGCGCGCAGTTCTCGAACATGTGGCACTCGGTTCTCTGGCCACGAGTTGAGTGCGGATACTTTTCGACCAGGGAACTCCCGCGCCGTTGCGACGGGCGCTCTCCGCCCACGAAGTAATGACCGCGCATGAACTGGGATGGTCGCGACTGCAAAACGGCGAGTTGATCACCGCGGCTGAGAACGCAGGCTACGAGATCTTCGTCACCACCGACAAGAACCTGAAGTACAAGCAGAACCTCGCAGGTCGTCGCCTATCGATCATCGTCCTGATGACCACGAGCTGGCCCCGCATCCGGGCGCATCTCGCCGCAGTCGTAGCCACCATCGAGGAAGCACGGCTCGGCAACTACCAGGAGGTCGAAGTACCCCGTTCCTCATGACGTCGGGAGGACGTCTGCCTCACCTGAACCGGACCGCAGGGGCCCCTGCCCATAAGCGCCGAACTTCTCGATCACCTCGGCCATCTCCTGCGCCGATAGGATGGCCGGCTCGCCGACGGCGAGTGCCGCGAGGTAGGTCTGGCAGAGCGATTCGAGTTCGATCATCACCTTCATCGCTTCGCGCAGCGTGCCGCCTGCGCTCACCGCGCCATGCGTGGCAAGCAGGCAGGCCTTGCGATCCTGCATGGCCTGGACGACGACCTCCGACAAGGCCTCGGTGCCGAAGAGCCGGTAGGGCGCGCAGCGCACCTTGTCGCCGCCGGCCACCGCGACCATGTAGTGAAAGGCCGGCAGCTCGCGCCGCAGGCAGGCCAGCGCCGTGGCGTGCGTCGCGTGCGTGTGCACGACGGCGTGCAGCTGCGGGCGCGCACGGTAGAGCGCGGCGTGGAAATGCCATTCCGAGGAAGGCTTCAGGCGCCCGCGCACGCTGCCGTCGAAGCCGAGCCACACCAGGTCGGCGGCCGCGGTTTCGCTTGCACCCATGCCGGTCGGCGTGATCAGCATGCCTTCGCCCAGCCGATGGCTCAGGTTGCCGCTGCTGCCGCGGTTGAGGCCGCGGGCGTCGAGCTCGGCGAGCGCGGCGACCATCGCCTCGCGCAGCGCGGCTTCGTCCAGCGCTCCGGGCTGCGGCTTGCTCACGCACGCGCTCCCAGACGCCGCAGCGCACCCTCCTCGGCCGCGACCACGCCGTGCTCGGTGATCAGGCCGCTCACCAGGCGCGCGGGCGTGACGTCGAAGGCGGGGTTGGCAGCCGCACTGCCCGCGGCGACGACCTGCACCTCGATGACCTCGCCCGAGGCCGCGCGCCCGGCGATGTGCGTCACCTCGCGCGCGCTGCGCTCCTCGATCGGGATCTCGGCGAGGCCGTCCGAGAGCGAAGGATCCAGCGTCGAGCAGGGCATCGCGACATGGAAGGGCACGCCGTTGTCGTGCGCGGCCAGCGCCTTCAGGTAGGTGCCGATCTTGTTGCAGACGTCGCCGCGCGCGGAGACGCGGTCGCAGCCGACGATGACGAGGTCGACGCGGCCGTGCTGCATCAGGTGGCCGCCCGCGTTGTCGGCGATCACCGTGTGCGGCACGCCCTCGTGGCCGAGTTCCCAGGCGGTGAGGCTTGCGCCCTGGTTGCGCGGGCGCGTCTCGTCGACCCAGACGTGCAACGGCAGCCCGGCGGCATGCGCCTGGTAGATCGGCGCGGTCGCGGTGCCCCAGTCGACGGTGGCCAGCCAGCCGGCATTGCAGTGGGTCAGCACGTTGACCGGCGCCCCGCCCTTGCGCGCGGCCATCTCCTGCAGCAGTGCCAGGCCGTGGCGGCCGATGGCGGCGTTGACCGCGACGTCTTCCTCGGCGATGGCCTCGGCCTCCGCCCAGGCGGCATCGCGCCGCTGCCCGGGCGGCAGGGGCCGCAGCCGCGCGAGCATGCGCTCGACCGCCCAGGCGAGATTGACCGCCGTCGGCCGCGCCGCCTTCAGCATGGCTCCTGCCTCGCGCAGCGCCGCGTCGCCGGTGTCGGCATTCGCCTGCAGCGCGATGCCGTAGGCGGCACTCGCGCCGATCAGCGGCGCGCCGCGCACCACCATGTCGCGGATCGCATCCCGCACCGCCGCCACGTCGGCCAGGCGCTCGACCTGCAAGCGATGCGGCAGCAGGCGCTGGTCGATGACCTCCAGCGCGTCGCGCCCGGGCGTGGCCCAGAGCGTGCGCATCGCGCGTCCGTCGACCCTCATCGCGGCCCCAGCACGCGGCCGACGATGGGACGAAGGCGCTCGACCAGCGCCGCGTCGCGCGCCTCGGGCGCGGTGATCAGCGCGTGCTCGAGCGCGCTGCGGCAGGCGCAGGCCGAGGCTTGCGCGTCGGCAGCCACGTCGCCGGCCAACTGCGCCACCAGGCCCCTGGCCTGCTCGGCGTTGCCCAGCAGCACGCGGATGATGGCGTCCACCGTCACCGCGTCGTGCCCGAGATGCCAGCAGTCGAAGTCGGTGACCATCGCGACGCTGCAGTAGCAGAGCTCGGCCTCGCGCGCGAGCTTCGCCTCGGGCATGTTGGTCATGCCGATCACGCTGCAGCCCCAGCTGCGGTAGAGCTCGGATTCGGCCAGCGTGCTGAACTGCGGCCCTTCCATCGCGAGATAGGTGCCGCCGTGCGCATGCGGCACGCCGCGCGCGGCAAGCGTGGCCAGCACGTGCTCGCCCAGGCGCTTGCACACCGGGTGCGCCATCGAGACATGCGCCACCAAGCCGGTACCAAAGAAGGACTTGGCGCGGGCAAAGCTGCGGTCGATGAACTGGTCGACGACGACGAAGTGCCCCGGCGGCAAGTCCTCGCGCAGGCTGCCGACGGCCGAGAGCGAGAGCACGTCGGTGCAGCCGGCCATCTTCAGCGCGGCGATGTTCGCGCGATAGTTCACTTCGCTCGGCGGGATGCGGTGGCCGCGGCCGTGGCGCGGCAGGAAGACGAGCTGCGCGTCGCCCAGCCGCCCGATGTAGAGCTCATCGGACGGCGCCCCGAAGGGGGTGTCGACGGCCACCCAGCGCGTATCGACGAGGCCCGGCAGGTCGTAGAGGCCGCTGCCGCCGATGATCCCGAGCACGTTCTTGGTCATGAGGTCTGCTGCTCCTTGGCGTCGATGCGATGCGCGAGCGCGTGCACCGCGGCCGGTGAATGATCCTTCAACCGATGGTCCGACCAGACGCGGCGCCAGTGGCGCGCGCCGGGCGCACCATGCCACAGCCCCAGCATGTGGCGCGCGATGTGCGGCCAGGGCACCTCGTGCGCAAGCTGCCGCTGCATGTACTCGACCATCGCGCGCTCGATGGCCGGGCGATCGAGCGCCTGCGCCGGCCCGCCCAGCCAGCGCGCATCCCAGTCGCTCATCAGGCAGGGATCGTGGTAGGCCGCGCGGCCGACCATCACGCCGTCGACCTGCGCGAGCTGCTCGTCGATCTGCTCGGCCGTCGTGATGCCGCCGTTGATGACGATGGTGAGCTGCGGGAAGTCGCGCTTGAGGCGGTGCACGTAGGCGTAGCGCAGCGGCGGGATGTCGCGGTTCTCCTTGGGCGAGAGCCCCTGCAGCCAGGCGTTGCGCGCGTGCACGATGAAGACCTGCACGCCGGAGCGCGCGGCCACGGTGCCGACGAAGTCGCGCACGAAGTCGTAGGACTCGATGCGGTCGATGCCGATGCGGTGCTTGACGGTCACCGGGATCGAGACCACGTCCTGCATCGCCTTCAGTCCGTCCGCCACGAGCTCGGGCTCGGCCATCAGGCAGGCGCCGAAGGCCCCGCGCTGCACGCGCTCGCTCGGGCAGCCGCAGATGAGGTTGACCTCGTCGTAGCCCCAACGCTCGGCGAGCCTCGCGCAGGCGGCCAGGTCGGCCGGCTCACTGCCGCCGAGCTGCAAGGCCACCGGATGCTCGACGGCGTCGAAGTCCAGGTGCCGCGGCACGTCGCCGTGCAGCAGCGCGCCGGTGGTGATCATCTCGGTGTAGAGCCGCGTGCGCCGCGTGATCAGCCGGTGGAAGAAGCGGCAGTGGCGGTCCGTCCACGCGATCATCGGAGCTACGCAAACCCGCCAGGGTGACATTTTTCTTTAAGGTGTTGATTCTGAGCCGCCAATGTCGACGAAGTCCGGGGATACGCAGGCCATGCGGCGTCCGGCACGGACCGTACCGGCTATACCGATCCGGCGCCGTCATCCGCCGCAGGCTCAATGCGATATCCGCGCCGCCGTTCGAACTCGCGGTACCGCTCAGAGACTTCCGCGTCCTCGTAGTTGCCTGCGACGACGTCGTCCACCCCGTTGCCGTCGAGGCCCGGCAGTCCGCCGATCATGCCGCCCCAGGCTTGGCGTTCCCGGCTCTCACCCACGAATGGCAGCAGGTAGGCGTCAAGGATGCCCTTGCCCGGCGTAGCGATCTCGGCGCTCAGTGCGGCCAAGTAATCCGACTTGCTCGTTCGGTGCCACTCGATGCAGAAGCCGGCGCGATGGCACAACTCGGTGTGGACCACCAGCATGGTGCGGCCATTGCCGTCCAGAAACGGATGGCCAAAGGCAAACAGCCCCATCACCTCGCCGGGACGCTGCCGCAACAGGCGCTTGTTGCTGCCGATGCGCAATCCTTCCTGCACCGCCCATTGCGCGTGCGCGGGATGGCAGAACCAGGTTCCAGCCTTGGTCACGGGGATCTCTGGAGCCGTGGCCGCACGGTCCTGGCC
>CAUJJO010000045.1 GCA_963205125.1 Pseudomonadota bacterium
CGACTTCCGGCCCGAGTACCGGCAGCTCACCGTGCTGCACGAGCGCTGGCCGCAGGTGCCGCGCATCGCGCTGACGGCCACCGCCGATGCGCTGACGCGCGCCGACATCGTGGAGCGCCTGCAACTGCAGGATGCGCGCCCCTTCGTCAGCAGCTTCGACCGGCCCAACATCTTCTATCGCATCGTCGAGAAGAAGGACGCCACGCGCCAGTTGCTGCAGTTCATCGAACAGCAGCACGAGGGCGAGGCCGGCATCGTCTACTGCCAGTCGCGCAAGCGGGTGGAAGAACTCGCGGCCACGCTGTGCCAGCACGGCATCGCCGCGCTGCCCTACCACGCCGGCCTGCCGGCCGATGAGCGGAAGCAGAACCAGGAGCGCTTTCAGCGCGAGGACGGGGTGGTGATGTGCGCCACCATCGCCTTCGGCATGGGCATCGACAAGCCCGACGTGCGCTTTGTCGCCCATGTCGATCTGCCCAAGAACATCGAGGGCTATTACCAGGAGACCGGCCGCGCCGGGCGCGACGGCGCGCCGGCCGACGCCTGGATGGCCTACGGCCTGCAGGACGTGGTCAACCAGCGCCGCATGATCGACGAAAGCCCGGCCGAGGAAGACTTCAAGCAGGTGATGCGCGGCAAGCTCGACGCGCTGCTGGCGCTGGCCGAGGCCACCGACTGCCGGCGTGCGCGGCTGCTGGCCTACTTTGGCGAGCAGATGGTGTCCCGGCCGCGTGAGGATACTATTGATTCGATAGCTATTCGCGCAACACCAGCAAGCGCCAGCGGCCAAAATGGCTCCTATCCGCAGCCCCTCGCCTACTGCGGGGGCTGCGACAACTGCCTGCAGCCGCCCCAGGTCTGGGACGCCACCGACTGCGCGCGCAAGCTGCTGTCCACCGTCTATCGCGTGCAGCAGATGAGCGGCATCGGCTTTGGCGCCGGCCACATCATGGACATCCTGCGCGGCACGGCCACCGACAAGGTGCGCCAGTTCGGTCACGAGCAGCTCAGCACCTTCGGATTGGGCGCCGAGTTCAGCGAGGCGCAGCTGCGCGCCGTGCTGCGCCAGCTGATCGCCAGCGGCGCGCTGCACGTCGATGCCGAGCGCTACCACACGCTGCAGCTGCAAGACGGCGCGCGCCCCATCCTGCGCGGCGAGCAGGCGGTGCGGCTGCGCGCCGACGTGGCCGCGCCGGCGGCGCGCCAGCGCCCACGCAAGGCGGCGCGCGGCGCCACGCCCGCGCCCGCCGCGGCCAGCCTGGACGCCGCCGCCCAGCAGCGCTTTGCCGACCTCAAGGCCTGGCGCGGCGAAGTCGCGCGCGAGCACAACCTGCCCGCCTACGTGATCTTTCACGACGCCACCCTGGCCGCCATCGCCGAGCGCGCACCGCAGTCGCTGGCCGAGCTGCAGGGCATCAGCGGCATCGGCGCCAACAAGCTGGAGCGCTACGGCGACGAGGTGCTGCGGGTGGCGCGCGGGGCCGGTTGAGCGTCGCCTGCCGGCCACGACCCGGCGGCGCCCGCCGCGCCGCGACTGCGCACTATTGCACGCCGTCGCCCCGTGGCGGGGTGCGGCGCCGGCGCCGACGCGCGGCGCGTGAACTGTGACACAGACATCAGCGCCCCGGCGCGCCGACAATGCCGCTGGGCACCCGCTGCCCGCAGGGAGAATCACATGACATCCACCACGCGGAGCAAGCACGCTCTGCCCTCGCGGGCCTCGACCCGCATGCGCACGCCCTGGTTGCTGGCCAGCGCCGGCGCGGCGCTGCTGGCGCTGACGCTGACGCTGCGGCAGGAGGCGGTGGCGCGCCAGACCGTCGATCTGGGCCTGCCGCCGCCCTTGATGCTGGCGGCGCTGCTGCTGCTGCTGGCGCTCGGGTTCGGCATTCTGGCCTGGCCGGCGCGCCGGCGCGCCGGCGTGGGCGTGCGGCGACCGCTGGCGTCACCGGACTGGTCGCGGCTGACCCAGATGGCCAACTGGTTCTTCGATGCCCATGGCCTGGTGCGCGAGGGCGCCACCAGGCCCTGGGCGGCTGGCCAAACCCTGCTGCTGCACAACGAATCCCACCGCTTTCTGGTGCAGACCAAGCTGTGGCGGGCGCGCCGGGTCGACGCCGCTGCGGTGCAGCGGCTGTCGCGCGAAATGGCGCGCCGCGGGGCCGATCGGGGCATGCTGCTGTGCGCCGGCGACGTGTTCACGGCGGCGGCGCGGCAGCTTGCCCGCCGCAGCGGCATCCTGCTGCTCGAGCCGCAGCAGCTGTCCAGCCGTCCGAGTGCCGCACCGCGGCCCGACGCCAGGTCGCAGGCCGCGACACTCAGCACCCTGCCCCCGCCCGCCGAGCCCGCGCCCGTGCGCGCCGAAGCACCCACCGTCCTGCTGTCGCTCGATGACGCGGCGCCGCCCCGGTTCGAATTCATGCCCACCGTGCCGATGAGCAAGGCCGAGCGCCTGGCCGCCGTGGCTCCGGTTCTGCGCCCCGACCACGAGGTGGCGCGCGGGCTGTGCGAATTCATGCCGACCGTGCCGAGCGCGCTGTCGCCGTCCGCCGCGACGCAGGCTTGATTCACGAACCGGCGCAGCCGGTGTCATCGGTCGCGTTCTTGGGCGCGAAGCCGTTTCTAGGTTCAAACATCAAGTTTCCGAAGCAACAGGCTCAGTGCAGAAAGCCCATCGAGCGCTGCTCGCGCACCTCGGGCTTGATGCGGTGCTCCGATTCGAGCTGCTCGAGAAATTCCTCCGGCGTCAGGCGGCTGGCCAGGATGTCCACCTGACGCTTGACGGCGGCGAAGTCGCCCGGGCACAGCTGCTCCAGTCGGGCCAGGCGGCGGCGCGCGTCGTCGGTCAGCGCGTCGGCCTGGCCGTCCAGCGCCTCGGTGACGAACATGTGCTCGCGCTGCTCGGCGGTGAGCGGCTTGAAGCGGATCTTGAAGGTGAAGCGCCGCAGCGCCGCCTGGTCGATGCGATCGAGCAGGTTGGTGGTGCAGATGAACACGCCGTCGTGGCGCTCCATCTGCTGCAGCATCTCGTTGACCTCGGTGACTTCGTAGCTGCGCTGGGCGCCGCGTCGGTCCAGCAGAAAGCTGTCGGCTTCGTCCAGCAGCAGCACCGCCTTTTCCTCGCTGGCTTCCTTGAACATGGCGGCCATGTTCTGCTCGGTCTCGCCGACGAACTTGCTCACCAGGTCGCTGGCCTGCCTGACGATCAGCGGCTTGCCCATCTGCTCGGCAATGTATTCACCCAGCGCGGTCTTGCCGGTGCCCGGTGCGCCGTAGAAGCACAGCGCGCCATGGCCGCGCGCCTTCAGCGCCTCGACGATGCGCGGCACCTCGAAGCGGCTTTCGACGTTCAGCATGCCCAGGTCGTAGGTGGTGACGCTGCGCCGCCCCTTGGCCGGCGCGCTCTCGCCGCTGCGCCCCAGCGCGGCGTCGGCGTTCTTCAGCTGGCGCTCGATCAGCGCCTCGAAGGCGGCGCCGCCGCGGGCGTCGTCGGCATGCGCCAGATCGGCAAAGCGCACCGCGGTGCGGATCTGCGCCGGCGTCAGGCCCTTGCGCTCGGTCAGCCGCACCACCAGGGCCTCGCTGACCTCGACCCCGTCGAGCGCCCGGCGCACCAGCTGCTCACGCGCGCCGGGCGGCGGTGACTTCAGCTCCAGGTGGTAGGCAAAGCGGCGCCGGAACGCCGGGTCGATCTGCTCGATGCGGTTGGTCACCCACAGCGTGGGCACCGGGTTGGATTCGAGGATCTGATTGACCCAGGCCTTGCCGTTGACACTGTGGCTCACCGCCGCCGACAGCGCCTGCTGCTCGGCGCGCGCCATCAGGCCGGCGGCGTCGACGCTGATGGGCGG
>CAUJJO010000046.1 GCA_963205125.1 Pseudomonadota bacterium
TCGCTGCTCTCGGCGTTTGCCATCGTCTACTTCCGCTTCCCGCTCAAGAACGTCTTCTTCTGGGCGATCTTCGTCACGCTGATGCTGCCGGTGGAGGTGCGCATCATGCCGACCTACAAGGTGGTGGCGGACCTCGGCATGCTCGACACCTACGCCGGTCTCACGGTCCCGCTGATCGCGTCGGCCACGGCCACCTTCCTGTTCCGGCAGTTCTTTCTCACCGTGCCCGACGAGTTGGTGGAGGCCGCGCGCATGGACGGCGCCGGGCCGATGCGCTTCTTCAAGGACATCCTGCTGCCGCTGTCGCGCACCTCGATCGCCGCGCTGTTCGTCATCCAGTTCATCTACGGCTGGAACCAATACCTTTGGCCGCTGCTGGCGACGACCAGCGAGAACATGTACCCGGTGGTCATCGGCATCAAGCGCATGATCGCCGGGGGCGACGCCGCCAACGACTGGAACGTGGTCATGGCCACCGCGCTGCTGGCCATGCTGCCGCCGGCGCTGGTGGTGATCCTGATGCAGAAGTGGTTCGTCAAGGGCCTGGTGGATTCCGAGAAGTAAGAAGTCGAGCGATGGGCGCCATATCACTGAGGAAGGTCGAGAAGACCTACGGCCAGGGCGCCAAGGGCGTGAAGGTCATCCACGGCGTCGACGCCGAGATCGAAGACGGCGAGTTCATCGTCATCGTGGGGCCCAGCGGCTGCGGCAAGAGCACGCTGCTGCGCATGGTGGCGGGCCTGGAGGAGATCAGCGGCGGCGAGATCGCCATCGGCTCCCGCGTCGTCAACCGGCTCGAGCCGGCCGAGCGCGACATCGCGATGGTGTTCCAGAACTACGCGCTCTACCCGCACATGAGCGTGTACGACAACATGGCCTACGGGCTGAAGATCGCCAAGGTGCCGAAGGCCGAGATCGACCAGCGCGTGCAGAAGGCGGCCAAGATCCTCGAGCTTTCCGGCCTGCTCGAGCGCAAGCCGCGCCAGCTCTCGGGCGGGCAGCGCCAGCGCGTGGCGATGGGGCGTGCGATCGTGCGCCAGCCGCAGGTCTTCCTCTTCGACGAGCCGCTCTCCAACCTCGACGCCAAGCTGCGCGCACAGACGCGGCTCGAGATCCGCAAGCTGCACCAGGAGCTGGGCGTCACCTCGCTCTTCGTGACGCACGACCAGGTCGAGGCGATGACGCTGGCCGAGCGCATGATCGTGATGAACGCGGGACGCATCGAGCAGATCGGCAGCCCCGAGCAGGTCTACCAGACACCGGCGACGACCTTCGTCGCCGGCTTCATCGGCAGCCCGCCGATGAACCTGCTGCAGGGGCAGGCCGAGGGCACGCGCTTCAGCGTCGGCGGGCAGACGCTGGCCTTGCCGCAGGCCGCGCCGCGCAACGGACCGCTGCTGCTGGGCGTGCGGCCCGAGCATGCGCAGATGCTGGGCGACGCCGCCGCGGATGCTGCCCAGCGCGCGGTGCTCGGGTCGCTGAAGGTCGAGATGATCGAGATGCTGGGCGCCGAGCGGCTCGTCTACGGGCGCCTGGGCGACGCCGCGTTCACGCTGCGCATCGACGGCAGCCTGCCGCCGCCGCGCGCCGGCCAGACACTGGCGCTGCAGGTGCAGCCGCAGCAGCTGCACTGGTTCGACGCGCAGAGCGGGCAGCGGGTGCCGGTGTGAGCGCGCCGAAGCCCTGGCCCTACCCGCGCTGGATCGCGCACCGCGGCGCCGGCACGCTGGCGCCGGAGAACACGCTGGCGGCGTTTCGCGTCGGCGCCGCGCACGGTTATCGCGGCTTCGAGTGCGACGTCAAGCTCTCGGCCGACGGCGTGCTCTTCCTGATGCACGACAGCGAGCTCGAACGCACGACGAGCGGCCACGGCGTCGGCGGCGAGCAGACCTGGGCCGCGCTGTCGCAACTGGATGCGGGAAGCTGGCACAGCCGCGCCTATGCCGGCGAGCCGCTGCCCACGCTCGCCGCGATCGCGCGCTGGATCCGCGCCAACGGCCTGCTGCTCGACCTCGAGATCAAGCCCACGCCGGGCGCCGAGGAAGCCACCGGCCGCGCCGTGGCGCTGGCCGTGCGCGAGCTCTGGGCGGGTGCCGCGGTGCCTCCGCTGCTCAGCTCGTTTCGCCCCGAGTCGCTGAAGGCCGCGCGCGAGGCCGCGCCCGAACTTCCGCGCGCCCTGCTGCTCGACAGCTTCTGGGACGGCTGGGAGGCGATCGAGCCGATGCTCGACTGCGCGGCCGTGATCACCAACCACGAGCTGATGGACGCCGCCCTCCTCGACCGCCTGCACGCGCAGGGCAAGCGCGCGCTCGTCTACACCGTCAACGAACCCGAGGAAGCCAGGCGCCTGCTCGCACTCGGCATCGACGGCATCGTCACCGACGCCGTCGACCGCTTCGCGCCGGCGGTGGATTGAGGTCGCGCCTCGCACAGCCGCAGATGGCTCGCATGCGCACCGTGCCAGCCGGTGGGCCTTGCACCATGCCTGGCTTGACGCGCTAGCATCGGTGCGCCGCCCGCCGACCTTGCGC
>CAUJJO010000047.1 GCA_963205125.1 Pseudomonadota bacterium
GGTGGTGCCGTCACCGGCGTTGTCGCTGGTCTTGGAAGCGACTTCCTTGACCATTTGCGCGCCCATGTTCTGCAGCTTGTCCTTGAGCTCGACTTCCTTGGCCACCGAGACACCGTCCTTGGTGACGGTGGGGGCGCCGAAGGAGCGCTCGAGAACGACATTGCGGCCCTTGGGGCCCAGCGTGACCTTGACCGCGTTGGCCAGGATGTTCACGCCCTCGACCATGCGGGCGCGGGCGTCGGAACCGAAGACGACGTCTTTGGCAGCCATGTTGTATCTCTCCGAAATCTAGGGGATTGGACTTGCCTTCCTCTTCCGCACACGGGTCGGAAAGGAAAGCGTAGCGAGCGGCGGGCTGGCTAGGCGCACGGAGCGCAGGAACCGGAACGTAGCAGCGCTACGTGAGGATTCCGAGCACCGCGCAACGACGCCAGCGCGTCGCGCCGTAGCTTTACTTTTCGACCACGGCGAAGAGGTCTTCCTCGCGCATCACCAGCAACTCGTCGCCATCGACCTTCACGGTCTGGCCGCTGTACTTGCCGAACAGCACGCGGTCGCCGACCTTGATGTTCAGGGCCACGAAGTCGCCCTTGTCGTTGCGCTTGCCGGGGCCGACGGCCAGGACCTCGCCCTGGTCGGGCTTCTCGGCGGCGTTGTCGGGGATCACGATGCCCGAGGCGGTCTTGGTTTCGTTCTCGAGGCGCTTGACGATCACGCGATCGTGCAACGGACGAAGCTTCATCAACATCTCCTGTGGGTTCAGCTCGGATGGATCGGCGCCCGGAAGTGAGCGCCTATTGACTTTTGCAACTCTTGCGACCTTGCCGCCGGAGTCCGTCGGCAAGATGCGTTAGCACTCGAGCCTTGCGAGTGCTAGCAGACGAATTATAGGGGCGCGCCGCCGCACTTCAAGGGCGGCTCGCGTTCTTCCTGCGCCGTGCAGGCCCCGCGTGGCGTCTCGTGGCCCCCCGTGGCCCCGCGCGTGGCCCTTCATGGCCGCGCCGGGGCGTCGCTCGGGTAGCATCGCCCGCCCCTCCTGCAACCCCGGCCGCCGGCCTTGCGAGCACCTTGCGATGAGTCTTACGCGTTTCATGCCCCCGATGCGCTTCTCCGGTTCCGCGGCCAAGCCGCTGCTCCCGGCCCTCGGCACGGCCCTGCTGCTGGCCTGCGCGGCCCCGGCGGTTCAGGCCCAGGCGCAGCCGGCGGCAGCGGCGGCGCCGGCCGCCTCGGCCGCCTCGGCCCCGGCCTTTACAGTCCGGCCCGAGGTCGGCACCGCGCTCAACCAAGCGATCGACCTCTTTCGCGCCGGCAAGGCGGACCAGGCGCGGGCGACGATCGAGCAGGCGCAGACGGCGATCCCGAACCTGCAGCCGGCCGAGGCCACGGTGCTGAACCGCGTGCGCGGCCTCGTCGAGATGCAGCTCGAGCAGTACGCGGCGGCGGCGCAGTCGCTGCAGGCGGCACTGGCGGCAGGCGCACAGAGCCCGCAGGACGCCCTGCAGTGTCGCGAAGCGTTGGCGCGCGCTTACTTCAACCTCAAGGCCTATGCCGACGCGGCCAAGGCCGCGCGCGAGGCGCAGGCCGCAGGCAGCAAGGCGGCGGCCGTGCAGGCCGTGCTGGTGCGCGCCACCTATCTGCAGAACGACTTCAAGGGCAGCGTGGACTTGCTGGAGGCGCAAGCCCGGCGCGAGGGCAAGCTGGCGCTGGAAGATCTGCGGCTGCTCGCCTCGGCCTACGGCAACCTGAAGGACGACGCCAACTACATCCGCCTGGCCGAGCAACTGCTGCGCGAGCACGGCCGGCAGGAGTACTGGCCGGACCTGATGGCGCGCGTGCAGCGCCAGCCGGGCTGGCAGCCGCGCTGGGACATCGACCTCTACCGCCTGCGCCTGCAGCGCGGCATGATGGAGGAGCCGGACGACTACCTCGTGCTCGCCGAAATGGCGGCCAAGGCCGGCCTGCCGGCCGAGGCGCAGCAGGTGCTCGACGCCGGCTTCGCCAAGGGCGTGCTCGGCAAGGGTGCGGCCGCGGCGGAGCAGGAGCGCTTGCGCGCCAGCATCACGCGTCAGGCGCGCGACGATCGCGCGAGCCTGGAGGCCGCCGCGGCGCGGCCCCCGGCGCTTGGCGACGCGCGCGCGGCCGCCAACACCTTCAACACCGGCGCGGCGCTGGTGGCCATCGGCACGTTCGAGCCGGGCCTGGCGCTGATGAAGGCGGCCCTCGCCGCCAGCCTGCCCGATGGCGACCAGGCGCGGCTGCAGTACGGCCAGGCGCTGGCCGCCGCCGGCAAGCCGACCGAGGCCGCAGCGGCCTTCCAGCAGCTCGCCGAACGCCCGGGGCTGGGCCTGCTGGCGCGGCTGTGGGCGCTGGCGGTGGCGGCGCCTGCGCCGCGCCAGGGTTGAGGGCCGCGCCTCGCCCATCCACCCCTCCCGGGCCAAGGCTGCGATGAGCCAGGTGCGCGACGATGCCGCGCCGCACGCGCTGCGGGCGGCCGCGCTCGTCATCGCCGCGGGCGTGGTCGCCGCGCTGCACCTGGGCAAGCTACCGCCGGCGATCCCGGCGCTGCAGCAGGCGCTGGGCGTGACGCTGGTGCAGGCGGGCTTCCTGCTCTCGCTGGTGCAGCTCGCCGGCATGAGCCTGGGCCTCGCCTTCGGCGTGCTGGCCGACGGCCTGGGCTATCGGCGCAGCATGCTGGGCGGGCTGGCGCTGCTGACACTGGCCAGCGCCTTCGGCGGCGGCGCCAGCGGCGTGCCCGCGCTGATGCTGCTGCGCGCGCTGGAGGGCCTGGGCTTTCTGCTCGTCGTGCTGCCGGCGCCCGGCCTGCTGCGGCAACTCGTCAGCCCGGCGCAGCTGGCGCGCACCATGGGCACCTGGGGCGCCTACATGCCGCTGGGCGTGGCGACGGCGCTGCTGCTCGGGCCGTTGGTGATCGAGACGCTTGGCTGGCGCGCCTGGTGGTGGGCGCTGGCCCTGCTCTCGGCGGCGATGGCGCTGGCGCTGTGGCACGGCGTGCCCGATCCGGGCGGCGGCACCGGCCCGCGGCCGGCCACGCTGCTGCCCTGGGCCCAGCGCCTGCGCCTGACCCTGCGCGCGCCCGGGCCTTGGCTGCTTGCGCTCAGCTTCGCCTGCTATTCGGGGCAGTGGCTGGCGGTGATCGGCTTCCTGCCGACCGTCTACCGCGACGCCGGCATGGCGCCCGCGCTTGGCGGCGTGCTGACGGCGATCGTGGCGGGGGTCAACATCGGCGGCAACATCGGTTCGGGCTGGCTGCTGCACCACGGCTGGACGCCGCCGCGGCTGCTGGCGCTCGGCTTCGTCGTCGCCGGTCTTGGCACCGTGCTCGCCTTCGCGGCGCTCGGGCAGCCGGCCTGGCTGCGCTACGCGGCGGTGCTCATGTTCTCGCTCGTCGGCGGGCTGATCCCGGGAACGCTCTTCGCCCTCGTCGTGCAGGCGGCGCCGGGCGAGCACACCTTGTCGTCGACGGTCGGCTGGATGCAGCAGTGGTCGTCGATCGGGCAGTTCAGCGGCCCGCCGCTGGTGGCCTGGCTGGCCGACGCGGCCGGAGGCTGGCAGTACACCTGGCTGGCCACCGGGGCCAGCTCCCTGCTCGGGCTGTGGCTGATGACGCGCATCGCGCGGCTGCTCGCCACGCGCGCCGCGACGCACTCAGCCGGGCGAACCGACTGAGCGCAGGCCTTGCAGGCTTGCCGGCGCGGCGCCGGTCGCGCCCGCCGCCTCAGGCGCAAGCGCGCCGTTCGTTGCGTCCGCGCCGGGCAGGTCCGCCGCCGCAGCGTCGGGCCGGGCCGGGGCGAGAGCTGCCAGCGCAAGCGCGGTGCCGACCAGGGTGATCAGGAGGAAGAGGGCGCGCAGGACGGGCGGGCGGTCGCGGCGATCGGCCATGGGGCGTGCGAGGCGGGTGAGGGGGAGAGAGCAAAGGCGCGTGGGAACTGGCAGCGGATTGTTCCAGGGTCCGGCCCGGCTTGCCCTGCCTCAAAGATGAAACAACGGTCAGGAAACCCCTGAGCGTCGCCGCTCCGCCACGGACCGCGCCGCGTTCACGCGTGATAGAAGGCGTAGGCGACGAGGATGGTGCCGACCAGCCCCACGGCGTCGGCGAAGAGGCCGCAGGCCAGCGCGTAGCGCGTCTTCCTGATGTTCACGCTGCCGAAGTAGACGGCCAGCACGTAGAAGGTGGTCTCGGTCGAGCCCTGGATGATCGCCGCGAGGCGCCCCTGGAAGCTCTCGACGCCGTAGGTCTTCATGACGTCGATCATCAGCCCGCGCGCACCGCTGCCCGAGAGCGTCTTCATGAGGCCCACCGGCAGCGCGGGCACGAAGTCGGCGTTGAGGCCCAGCGCCGCCACCCCCCAGGCGATGGCGCCGATCAGCACGTCCATGCAGCCGGTGCTGCGGAAGACGGAGATCGCCGCGAGGATGGCGATCAGGTAGGGGATGATCGTCACGGCGACGTTGAAGCCCTCCTTGGCGCCCTCGACGAAGGCCTCGTAGGCGTTGATGCGCCGCCACGCGCCGACCGCAACGAAGAGCACGATGACGCCGAAGACGACGAGGCTGCCGAGCAGCCCGATGGCGTCGGCCATCGCCTTGGCCGGCAGGCCGCCGAGGCCAAGGTAGAGCAGCGCCATCAGCGCGCCGAAGCCGCCGAAGAGCAGCAGGAAGGGCGCCTGCAGCAGCCGGATGCGCTGCATCCAGGCCACCGCGACGAGGCCGGCGGTGAAGGAGATGAAGGTGCCGATGAGCGTCGGCAGGAAGATGTCGGCGGCGTTGAAGCCGCTGCCGAGGCCCTGCTCGATCGCCACCGCCTGGCGCATGGCGATGACCGAGGTCGGGATCAGCGTGATCCCGGCGGTGTTGAGCACCAGGAACATGATCATCGGGTCGCTGGCGACGTCCTTCTGCGGGTTGATCTCCTGCAGCTCGCGCATGGCCTTGAGGCCCAGCGGCGTGGCCGCGTTGTCCAGCCCCAGCATGTTGGCGCTGAAGTTCATGACGATGCTGCCGCCGCTGGCGTGGCCGCGCGGAACGTCGGGGAAGAGGCGCTGGAAGAGCGGCGCCATGGCGCGCGCGAAGAGCTGGATCACGCCGGCCTGCTCGCCGATGCGCATGATGCCGAGCCACAGGCTCATGATGCCCACGAGCCCGAGGCTGATGTCGAAGCCGGTGCGCGCGGTGTCGAAGAGCGCCGTCAGCACGCGGGTGAAGATGTCGAGCTCGCCCTGCGCCAGGCGCGCGAGCGCGACGACGAAGCCCACCAGGATGAAGCCGACCCAGACCCAGTTGAGGACCATCGTGGGAGGATAAGGGGCTTCGACGAGCCCCCACGCCGACGCGCCCTGGCGATCAGCGCTTGCCCGAAGGCCGCCGCCGCGTCCGCGTGGCCGCGACCGGCGCGCACGGCGCATCCAGCACGTTGCGCAGCGCCTTGCCGCGCGCGGTGCGGTAGATGCCGAAGTCGCGGCGGTCCAGGGTCAGGACGTCCAGCACGCCCAGGCTCTCGGCGAGCCAGATCAGCGAGGCGTCGGCGAGGTCCATGGGCAGGTCGGCGTAGCGGCCCATGCGATCGGCCAGGGCCTGCGCCGCGGAAGGCGGCAGCTCGACGATCGTCAAGCCGCCGCGCGCCACCCATTGCATGAAGGTGGGGACCGTCGGCTCGGGAAGCAGGTGGCAGGTCTCCGTCAGCACCGGCCAGGTCGAGAGCAGTTCGCCCTTGAAGGCGCCGAGGCAGCGCTTGACCTCTTCGTGATGGCCATCGTCGGCGTCGAACCACGCCACCAGCGGCCCGGTGTCGATGAGCAGGCGGCGCATCGGTTCACGCCCGGCGGCCTGCGCCATCGCTTGCGAGCTTGGCGCGCAGCCGCTGCTTCACCTCGCGCGAGTGCTCGACCGCGCGATCGCTGTGCCCGCTCCGGAACGAGCCGATGAGGCCGAGTTGCGCCGCCAGCTCCGCCGGGGTCGGGCGCTGCCGTTCGGCCAGGTGCTCGATGGCCGCCTTCAGCGCGTCCGTCTGGCTCAGTCCGAGTCGCTCGCAGGACAGGCGGAACAGGGCATCGGTGCGGTCGTCGAGCCGGATGGAGATGGTGCGCATGACAGGCCTCGTAGCGCGTTGTATTACGTTTCATAATACAACACGACCGCCTCGTGCGAAAGCCGACGATGAGCCGCCGATGAGCCGCGGAGTCAGACCAGGCGCGCGAAGTAGCCCAGCGGCTGCTTGGTGAGGGCGATCGTCACGATGTGCGCGAAGACGAGGATGCCGGCGACGCCGGCGATGGCGCGCCGCCGCCTCGGCCGCGTCGGGCGCAGCGCGACGACGCCCAGGCCGATGTAGACCAGCAGCAGCACGATCTTGGCGGTCATCCAGGGTGCGTTCTCGGGCGTGAAGCCCGCGCCCCAGGCCATGGCCAGCGCCGACAGCAGCAGCAGGGTGTCGATGACGTGCGGCAGCGTCTTCGCCACGCGCTGCTGCGTCCACGGCTGCATCGCCATCACGCCGAGCCAGCGCGCGGTGAAGCCGAGGATGGAGAGCGTGGCGAAGGTGCGATGCGCGTGGCGCAGCAGGACGTAGGTTTCGGGACTCATCGTGAAAGAGGTCAGCCGAGCTTGCGCATCGCACCCAGCAGCCGCTCGAAGGCGGCGCCGAAGGGCGGATAGAGCAGCTTCACGGCGCTGTAGGGGCTTTGATGGTAGACGCCCGTCTCCTTGCTGAAGGCACGAAAACCCCATTCGCCGTGGTAGGCGCCCATGCCGCTGGCGCCGACGCCGCCGAAGGGCAGTTCCTCCTGCCCGATGTGCATCAGCGTGTCGTTGACGGTGACGCCGCCGGCCAGCGTCTGGCGCAGCACGCGTTCGCGCTCGACCTCGTCGTTGCCGAACCAGTAGAGCGCCAGCGGCCGCTCGCCCGCGTTGACGTGCGCGATCGCCTGCTCGGTGCGCTCGTAGGTGATCACCGGCAGGATGGGGCCGAAGATCTCCTCGCGCATCACGCGCAGCGTCGGCGGGGCATCGAACACCAGGTGCAGCGGCAGCTTGCGCGTGGCGTCCGAGGGCGGTTCGGCGTGCAGCGGGACGACCTCGGCACCGGCGGCGCGGGCTTCCTCGAGCATGTCGAGCAGGCGGCGGTAGTGGCGTTCGGTGGCGATGCTCGTGTAGTCGGGGTTGGCGGCCACGCCCGGGTATTGCGCCGCGTGCGCGCGCCGCATCGCCTTGACGAAGGCGTCGCGCCGGCTGCGCGGCAGCAGCACGTAGTCGGGCGCGATGCAGGTCTGGCCGCTGTTGAGCAGCTTGCCGAAGAGCAGGCGCGGCACCGCCAGCGCGAGGTCGGCATCCGCCGACACGATGGCCGGCGACTTGCCGCCGAGCTCCAGCGTCACCGGCGTCAGGTTGGCCGCCGCAGCCAGCGCCACCTGGCGCCCGACCGCGGTCGAGCCGGTGAAGAGCAGGTGATCGAAGGGCAGCGCGACGAAGGCACGGCCGACCTCGGCGTCGCCGACGATGACGACCATTTCCTCGGGCGCGAAGCTCGCCGCCACCTGCGCGCGCAGCAGCTCGGAGAAGCGCGGCCCGATCTCGGAGGGCTTGATCATCACGCGGTTGCCGGCGGCCAGCGCCGCGATCGCCGGGGCCAGCGCGAGCATGCCGGGGTAGTTCCACGGGCTAACGATGCCCACCACGCCCAGCGCCTGCCGCATCAGCCGATTGTGGCCTGGGCGGTGGACCAGACCAGTGGGCACGCGACGCGTCTTCATCCACTGCGCCAGGTGCTTGCGCGCGTGGCGCGCGGCGAGTTGCACCGGCACGATGTCGGCGAGCTGCGTCACCTGCTCCGGCCGGTGGCCGAAGTCCTCGCTGATCGCGATGATCATCGCCGGCGCCATCTGCTCGAGCATCGCTTGCAGACGATGCAGGCGGTCGATCCGCACTGCGTGCGTGGGGTCGCGCTCGGCCTCGTAGCCCGCGCGCAGGCGGTCGAAGGCCGCGCGCAGCGCGTCGGTCTGCTCGGGCGGGGGGATCATCGGCATCTCGCTCATAAGACAAGTCCTCGTGGAGGGTGCGGCGGCATCATAGTCAGCGCTAATACCACTTCGAGCCGGGCACAATGATTTTGGTGAAGGCACTCCAATCGAGCGCCTTCGGACACCGGAGCCCAAGCATGCCTTCTGGCCGCATCCTCGTCGCCCAGGGCGGCGGACCCACCGCCGTCATCAACCAGTCGCTCGTCGGCGTCGTGCTCGAGGCGCGGCGCTTTCGCGAGGTCACGCGCGTCTACGGCGCCCGCCACGGCGTGCGCGGCGTCGTCGACGAGGATTTCGTCGACCTCACGCAGGAGACCAGCCACAACCTCGAGCTCGTCGCCGGCACGCCGGCCGCAGCACTCGGCAGCACGCGCGACAAGCCCGACCTCGCCTACTGCCGCGCCATGTTCGAGGTGCTGCGCGCGCACGAGATCGAGCACTTCTTCAACATCGGCGGCAACGACTCCGCCGACGTGACGCGCATCGTCGCCGAGGAGGCGCTGGCCGCCGGCTATCCGCTGCGCTGCATCCACATCCCGAAGACGATCGACAACGACCTCGTCGCCAACGACCACACGCCCGGCTTCCCGAGCGCGGCGCGCTTCGTCGCGCAGGCCTTCGCCGGCGCCAACCTCGACAACGCGGCGTTGCCGGGCGTCTACATCGGCGTGGTGATGGGCCGCCACGCCGGCTTCCTCACCGCGGCGAGTTCGCTCGGCAAGAAGTTTCCCGACGACGGCCCGCACCTCATCTACGTGCCCGAGCGCGCGTTCGAGGTCGAGCGCTTCCTCGCCGACGTGCGCGCCATCTACGACCGGCTCGGGCGCTGCGTGATCGCCGTCAGCGAAGGCATTCGCGACGCGGCGGGGCACCTGATCGCCGAGCCGATGTCGCGCGACCACGAGCGCGATGCGCACGGCAACGTGCAGCTCTCGGGCAACGGCGCGCTGGCCGACCTGCTGTGCGAGCTGGTGCGGCAGCGCCTGCAGATCAAGCGCGTGCGCGCCGACACCTTCGGCTACCTGCAGCGCAGCTTCGTCGGCTGCGTCAGCGACGTCGACCAGCGCGAGGCGCGCGAGGTCGGCGAGAAGGCGGTGCAGTTCGCGTTCTGGGGCGAGGACAGCGGCTCGGTGACGATCAGGCGCACCGGCTTCTACTCGGCCGACTTCCAGCTCGTGCCGCTGCCCGAGGTGGCCGGCAAGACGCGGCTGATGGACGACGCCTTCATCGCCGCGAGCGGCACCGACGTGACCGACGCCTTCCGCCTCTACCTGCGCCCGCTGCTGGGCTCGGGCATGCCCGACGCCTACCGGCTGCGCGGCGCCCGGGTGGCGCGCCGGCTCAAGCCGGACTGAACGCGGACTGAACGCGGCCACAGGCGGCGAACGCGCCCTGGCCCCGCGCCCGGGGTGCTTGCCAGCGTCTACGGGCGTTGCCTCGTGCGAGAATTGTGCAGTGCAGCATGATTCCCGCGCCTGCCTGGCCCGACGCGGCCGGTTCGCGCCCCGCGGCGGGCGCGGCTGGCCTATGCTCGCCCGCTGAGCCTGCGCACGCCGGATCGCCATCGTGGACCGTCACTTCCTCAATCCCCTTTTCGTTCCCCGCTCGATCGTCGTCTTTGCCGGGGATCCCGAGGTCGAACCGGCGCCGACGCCGCTGGCCGCAACCCTGCGCCGCCACCTGGGCGAGGGCGGCTTCGGCGGGCCGGTGACCTGGCTCGACGTCGCGATGACGGGCACGCTGTCGGAGCTGGCGCACTCGCGCGCCGACCTGGCGCTGGTGGCGCTGCCGGCCGAGCAAGCGGCAGCAGCGATGGAGATCGTCGGCCGCATCCGCTGCCGCGCCGCACTGGTGCTGTGCACGGGGATGTCGGCTGCGCTCTGCAGCGAGCTGCACCAGATCGCGCGGCACTACGGCGTCCAGCTGCTCGGGCCCAACAGCCTGGGCTTCCAGCGCCCCGAACTCGGCCTCAACGCGAGCGCGCTCGGGCCGCTGGCCGCCGTCGGGCAGCTCGGCCTGGTCTCGCAGTCGGGTGCGCTCACCGCCTCCATCCTCGACTGGGCGCGCACCAGCGGCGTGGGCTTCTCCAGCGTCGTCTCGCTGGGGCCCAACTCCGCCGTCGAGCTGCCGCAGGTGCTGGACTACCTCGCGCACGACGCCAAGACGCAGAGCATCCTCGTCTACATGGAGGGCATCCAGAGCGCGCGCCGCTTCATGAGCGCGCTGCGCGCGGCGGCCTACACCAAGCCGGTGGTGGTGATGAAGGCCGGCCGCCGCGCCGCCGGCAGCCGCGCCGCGCTGACGCACTCGGCCAGCATCGTCGGCAGCGACGACGTCTTCGACGCCGCGCTGCGCCGGGCCGGCGTGGTGCGCGTGCGGCAGTTCACCCAGCTCTTCTCGGCCGCGCAGTGCCTGGCCTCGCGCTTTCGGCCCGTGGGCCCGCGGCTGGCCATCGTCAGCAACGGCGGCGGCCCCGGCGTGCTGGCGGCCGACTGGACGAGCGAGGTCGGCCTCGACGTGGCGCAGCTCGCCGAGCCGACGGTGCAGGCGCTGCGCCCGCTGCTGGGCGCGGGCGCCAGCTTCGACGGCGTCGTCGACCTCGGCGAGGACGCCAGCGGCGAGCAGTACCGCGCCGCGCTGCGCGCCTGCCTGGACGACCGCGCGGTCGACGGCGTGCTGCTCATCCACAGCCCCAAGGCCGACGGCGACCCGACCGCGGTCGCGCAGGCGGTGGCCGGCGCCTTCTCGCCGCGCGGCAAGCCGGTGCTGGCCTGCTGGATGGGCGAGGCGACGACGCGCGCCGGCCGCAGCGACCTCGCCGGTGCCGCCCTGCCGAGCTTTCGCACGCCGGAGGCGGCGGTCGACGCCTTTCACAGCATCGCGAGCTTTCACCGCAACCAGCAGCTGCTGCAGCAGACGCCGCCGCCGCTGTCGGAGCTGGCCGCACCCGACACCGAGGGCGCGCGCCTGCTGATCGAGGGCGTGCTGGCCGAGCGGCGCCGGGTGCTCACCGAAATGGAGAGCAAGGCGCTTCTGGCGGCCTTCCACATCCCCGTCACGCGCACCATGCTCGCGCGCAGCGCCAACGAGGCGATGCTGATCGCCAGCCAGCTCGGCTACCCAGTGGCGCTGAAGGTCGACTCGCCCGACGTGAGTCACAAGTCCGACGTGCAGGGCGTGGCGCTCAACGTCGCCAGCGCCGCGCAGGTGCGCGACGCCTACAACGACATGCTCGAGGCGGTGGCGCGTGCGCAGCCGGGCGCGCGCATCCACGGCATCACGATCCAGCCGATGGCGGGCTTCAAGCGCGGGCGCGAGGTCTACGTCGGGCTGACGACCGACGACCCCTTCGGCCCGATCATCACCTTCGGCGCCGGCGGCACGATGATCGAGCTCGTCGCCGACCGCGCGATGGAGCTGCCGCCGCTCAACCAGTTCCTCGCGCGCCAGCTCATCGAACGCAGCCGCGTCTTCGAGACGCTCGGCCCCTGGCGCGGCGCACCGGCAGCCGACGTGCCGGCGCTCGAGCGCGTGCTGCTGCGCGTCTCCGAGATGGTCTGCGCGCTGCCGCAGCTGCGCGAGATGGACATCAACCCCATCATCGTCGACGACAGCGGCGCGCTGGCGGTCGATGCGCGCATCGTCGTCGACCACGCGCCGCAGGCGCCGGGCGCCTACAACCACCTCGCGATCCTGCCCTACCCGACGGCGCACGAGCGCCAGTGGCCGATGAAGGGCGGCGGCCTCTACACCATCCGCCCGATCCGCCCCGACGACGCCGACATGCTGCAGGCGCTGGTGCGCGGCCTCTCCGACGAGAGCCGCTACTACCGCTTCGCCAGCACGCTGACCGAACTGCCGGCGCGCATGCTGGCCCGCTACACCCTGATCGACTACGACCGCGAGATGGCGCTGGTGGCGGTGCACACGCCGCGCGCGTCGAGCGACGAGGCGCGCAGCAGCGAGCGCGAGCGCATCATCGGCGTCTCGCGCTTCATCACCAACCCCGACCAGACGAGCTGCGAGTTCAGCCTCGTCGTCGCCGACGACTTCAAGGGCCAGGGCCTGGGCACGCGGCTCATGCTCAGCATCATGGACGCCGCGCGCACCAAGGGCCTGACCGAGATCGACGGCCTCATCCTCGCCAACAACCTGCCCATGCTGCGCCTCATGAAGAGCCTGGGCTTCGCCATCACCACCTTCGCCGACGATCCGGACTTCAAGCTGGCGTCGAAGGCCTTGTAGCGCCGCCGCGGCGTCCTTCATCGGACGCGCGCTCGAATGCCGGCACGCCGCGCGTGTTCGCCGATGCGACGTAGCATCCCGGTCTTCGACAGCCACGAGGAATGCACCATGCAAGGCGACGCCAAGGTTCTCGAGTACCTGAACCGGCAGCTCAAGAACGAGCTCACGGCCATCAACCAGTACTTCCTGCACTACCGCATGCTGAAGAACTGGGGCTTCGAGCGGCTGGCCAAGCACGAGCACGACGAGTCGATCGAGGAGATGAAGCACGCCGATCGGCTGATGGACCGCATCCTGATGCTCGAGG
>CAUJJO010000048.1 GCA_963205125.1 Pseudomonadota bacterium
GACCGCGAGGGCGGCGAGGAAGAGCTTCTGCTGGCCTGCAGCGTCGATCTGCTGCCTGCGACGCTCAAGCGCCTGTCGATGTACGTGCTGCGCGCCAAGTGCAGGCTGAGCGACGCCAGCGGCGAGCTGGCGCTGTGGGGCGTGGCCGGCAGCGGCGCCCAAGCCTTGGCCGGCCCGCTGGCGCCGTGGCAGATGCGCGAGGACGGCGCCACGCGCGTGCTGCGCCTGCCCGATGCGGCGCTCGGCGAGACGCTCGTCCCGCGCGCGCTGATCATCCAGCCCGCGGACGCCGCAGCACCGGCGCTGCCCGCCTTGCCGCCGGCCGCCTGGGCGGCGCTCGAGGCGCGCAGCGGCGTCGTGCGCATCGTCGCGGCGACGCAGGAGCAGTTCGTGCCGCAGATGGTCAACCTCGAGCTCGTCGGCGGCGTCGACTTCAGGAAGGGCTGCTACCCCGGGCAGGAGGTGGTGGCGCGCAGCCAGTACCGCGGCAGCGTCAAGCGCCGCGCCTACCTGCTGAGCGGCACCGCGGCGATGGCACCGGGGCAGGAGGTCTTCCACGGCGCCGAGCCCGAACAGCCCGCGGGCCGCATCGCGCTGGCCGGGTCACTCGCCGAGGGACGTTTCGACGCGCTGGCCGAGCTGAAGATCGCCGCGGCGCAAGGCGGCAGCCTGCACCTGGGCGCGCCCGACGGGCCCTTGCTGGCCGTCGGCTCCCTGCCCTACGCGCTGCCCGACGACGCCACGGTCTGACGATCGGCCTGAAGATCGGCCCGAAGATCGGCCTGCAGCCCGTCGACCAGGCGCCCGGCCTCGATGCGCAACTGGCGATCGCAGCGCGTGGCGATGGCGGCGTCGTGGGTGACGAGCACGAGCGTGGTGCCGGCCTCGCGGTTGAGCGCGAACATCAGCTCCATCACCTTCTCGCCGGTGGCGAAGTCCAGGCTGCCGGTGGGCTCGTCGGCCAGCAGCAGCGCCGGCCGAACGACGAAGGCGCGCGCCAGCGCCACGCGCTGCTGCTCGCCGCCCGAAAGCACGCGCGGGTAGTGGCGCAGCCGCTCGGCCAGGCCCACGCGCTGCAGCATCTCGGTGGCCGCGCTGCGGGCGTCGGGCCGGCCCATGAGTTCCAGCGGCAGCATCACGTTCTCCAGCGCCGTGAGGTGCGCCAGCAGCTGGAAGCTCTGGAAGACGAAGCCCATCTGCTGCGCGCGCAGCGCCGCGCGCGCGTCCTCGTCGAGCGCGAACAGCTCGGTGCCGGCGACGACGACCTGGCCCGCGCTCGGCACGTCCAGCCCCGCCAGCAGCGAAAGCAGCGTGCTCTTGCCCGAGCCCGAGGCGCCGACGATGGCCACCGACTCGCGCGGCGCGAGCTCGAAGCTGATGTCATGGAGAATCGTCAGCGTGCCGGTGGCATCGCTCACCTGCTTGCAGAGGTTGCGTACGGAGATGATCGAAGAAGGCATGCAGGGGCGGCGAAGCAGGCGAAGCTGGCTGCGGGACTGTAGCGCGCTTGCCGCTGCCGCCTGCGCGGCGGGGACGCTCGCCGCGCAGGGCCGGCCCGACGGCCGAAGCGGCGGTGGCAGCGGCGGCAAGGGCGCCGTGCGCACGCTGCTCGTCGTCGGCGACAGCCTCTCGGCCGAGTACGGCATCGCGCGCGGCAGCGGCTGGGTGGCCTTGCTCGAGCGGCGGCTCGCGGAGCAGGGCCTGCCCTGGCGCGTCGTCAACGCCAGCGTCAGCGGCGACACCACTGCCGGCGGCCGCAGCCGCCTGCCGGCGCTGCTGCAGCAGCACAAGCCGGCGCTGGTGGTCATCGAACTGGGCGGCAACGACGCGCTGCGCGGCCTGCCGCTGTCCGGCACCGAGGACAACCTGCGCACGATGGCGCGTGCGGCCAAGGCGGCCGGCGCGCGCGTCGTGCTCGTGGGCATGCAGGTGCCGCCCAACTACGGCCGCCGCTACGCCGAGGACTTCGAGCAGGTGTTCGCGCGCGTGGCGCAGGCCGAGAAGCTGCCGCTGGTGCCGCGCCTCCTCGCTGGCGTGGCCGATGCGCCGGACCCGATCGCCCTCTTCCAGCCCGACCGCATCCACCCCAAGGCCGAGGCGCACCCGCGCATGCTGGCCAACGTCTGGCCCGCGCTGCAGCCGCTGCTGCGCTGAGCGTGCCGAGCGTGCCGGGCACGCCGCGTGTGCCGGCGCTGCCTCGCCGCCTCAGCGCACCGAGCCGCGCCGGTCCGCGCGATTGGGAACCTCCTCGCGCTGCCTGGTGTCGGCGTCGCGATCCCGGTCCCGATCTCGATCCCGGTCCGCAGGCCGCGCGCGCTCGGGAATGCGCTGGCGTGCTTCGCCCGCGGGCCCCGCGTTCGGCGTCATGCCTGGCGTGAAGCCAGGCGCGGCGATCGGCGCGCGAGGCGCCTCGGGCTGCACCGCGCGCGGCGGCGGCATCGGCCGGGCGGGCTCCTCGGCGCCACCGGGCTGCAGCGGTGCGCCGGGCGGCTGCGGCCGGGCGCGGGATCCTGGGCCGCCCATCACCGGCGGGTGCATCACGGCCGGCGGCTCGAGCGGGCCACCGATGGCGCGCGGGCCGCGCTCCGGCGGGCGCTCCGGCGGGCGTTCCGGCGGGTGCTGCGGCGGGCGCTGCGGCCACGGGCCGGCACCGGGCCGCTCGAACTCACGCGGCGGCGGCAGCGGGCGCGTGGGTTCGGGTCGAGGTGGGCGGGGCTGCATCGACGGCGGCGGGCGGCGCAGCACGTCGGCCGGAACGACGGTGACGCCATGCGGCAGGCCGTCGCGCCCGTAGTGGATGCCGCCGCGCCAGTCCGGCGGCGGCCGGTGGCGGCGCCAGTCGGGCGAATCGATCCGCGCGACGTAGCGCGGGCTGGCGCGATAGGCGGGACGGTAGACCTCCCAGGGCGCCAGCGGCATCCAGCTGAAGGACACGTTGCCCAGGCGAATGCCGATGCCGACCACCGGCGCATCGATCCAGGCCACGAGCGCAGGCGCGTAGACCGGGCGCGCGACGATCGGCCCCGGCACCCAGACCCAGCGCGCGCGCCAATGCATCCAGCGCCCGTAGTGAAACGGCGCAAAGCCCCAGGGCGCGGCGTCGACCCAGGTCCAGCCCCAGGGCGGCACCCAGGCCCAGCGGCCCTCGCGGTACGGGGCCCAGCCGGCGGCGACGACGCTCGGCGTCCAGACCGCGCCATAGTCGGGGTGCTGCTCCCAGCGGCCGTAGCGGTCCAGATCCTCGTAGCCCGTCATCTCGGGCGAGACGTAGCGGGCGGCGGCGGTGGCGCGGTCCTCCTCGCGCTCGGCGGCGCGCAGGCGTGCGGCGAAGGCGTCATCGAGTGCGGGCAGCAGGCGCAGCCGCAGTTCGCCGTCCGCGCGCCAGAGCTGCACGCGGCGCCCGGCGTCGACGATCAGGCGGCTGCCGTCCTCGAGCTGCAGCTCGCCGCGCAGGCTCGTGGCCTCGGTCATCGCGCCGTCGCGCTGCATGCGGTAGAGGCCGCTGCGCAAGGGCCGCAGCCAGGCATCGTCGCTGCCGAACCAGATCTCGCGGGCCACTTCGGCAGAGCGCACGCGCAGCCCGACCTGGCCGCGCGCGACACGCAGGCGAAGCTCGTCGTCGTCGAGGCGATCGAAGGCGAGCTCGGTGTCCTCGTCGAGCACCAGCGACGTCGAGCCCACGCGCAGCTCGGCACGGCCATCCATCCCGGTGGAGACCCGGTCCCCCGAGGTCAGCGGCATGTTGACCTGCCCGTCGGACCAGCGCTGCTGCTCCAGGTCGAACCACCACACCGGCCCTTCGCGCAGCGCGATGCGCCCGACCCGCCCCGGTGGATCGCCCTCCTCCTGCGCCCATGCCGGCAGCGGGCCGAGCAGGCTCAGGCACAGCAGCAGCAACGCGGCCAGCAGCGAGCCCGGCGGCGGCCGGAACCAGGGGATGGGTCGGGGTCGGGCTCGGGTCATGGCGATGGCCTCTCGGGGATGGCTCGAAGAGTCTCTCGCAGGATCAACGCCCGAGGCCCGATCGCGGCGGACGCGCGGCGTGTAAACCTTGGTGAATCCCGACCGACCCGGCGCGGGGTGTGATCGCGCTGCTTCGGCTCGTCCGCGTTTGGGAGAGCGTGTTCAGCGGGTCGCCGCTGAGCCGGCGCGCCCCGGTGCGAGTCGGCCGCCAAGCTTCAGGCCATCGCGCATGTTCAGCGCGAGCAGCGTGATGTTCGTCGCACCGGCCAGCAGTTCCAGCACCTGGAGCGCGTAGAAGGCGCCGTCGAAGCGGCCTGCGTTGGCCCAGGCCGCCAGCACGAAGGCGCTGGGCAGCAGAACGAGCAGCCCGTTCGCTGCGACGAACTTCATGCGCCGGCTCTTGACCTCGACTAGGCGACCCGATCGTCCCTTGGCCAGCGCGAACCCGCTGCCGCCGGTTGCGGCCATCGCGGGCACGAGCAGCCACATGCCGGCGAGGATCGCGTTCTTGACGGCGACCACGGCGGCCGGATCCATGAACAGCTCCGAGACGACGGTCGAGACCCAGAAGGTGGCGATGCAAAGCAGCGCCATGGCGCCGAAGGCGGCGTGCAGTTTCGACTTCATGATGGATCCTCCAAGGAAGTAAGTTGGGGCTGCAGCGCGGGCAGCAGGGATTCGAGCGTTCGGGCGGCGCTTCGCAGCGCTGCCGCCGGGACGAGCGTGGCGAGCTTGGCCGCCTCCCGGGTCCAAAGTGCATCGGCCCGCCGGTAGAGCGTCTGGCCCTTCGGGGTCAGGACGTAGAGCGGCGAGCGCCTGTGCGCGGGGTTGGCCCGCGCTTCGACGAGGCCCTGATCCAGCAGCAGATTCAGCTGCTTCTGCGCGCCTTGCCGCGTGACGCCCATGGCCTGCCCGATCTGCGGTGCGGAGAGCGGCGTCGCGGCGAGCGCGATGGCGCCCAGCATCTGCCAGCGCGCGCTGGTGAGGCCAAGTGGCGCGACCAGCTCGTCGCCCCAGTGCAGCAGCACACCGTTGAGGCGGAAGACCGTGAGCGTGAGCTCGGTGACGAGTTCGGGCGTCGCCGTCGGGTTCGAAGTCGGTTCGGTTCGTTGCATGACAACCAGTTTCCCATGAAGGCAACCGGTTGTCAAGAAATCCGCGATCCAACTCTCCCTATCCGTCTGTCGCGAGCAGCCCGCGCAGGCCTTCCTCGTCGAGCACCGTGATGCCCAGCTCGCGCGCCTTCTCGAGCTTGCTGCCGGCTTCCTCGCCCGCGATCACCGCGAAGGTCTTCTTCGAGACCGCGCCGGCGACCTTGCCTCCTGCGGCTTCGATCAGCGCCTTGGCCTCCTCGCGCGTGAGCGTGGGCAGCGTGCCGGTCAGCACCAGCGTCTTGCCGGAGAGCGGCAGCGCGGCCTGCGTCGCCGACGGATCGCCGCTGCCGTCGACGAGCCCGTCGCTCTCGGGCCAGCCCAGGCCGGCCGCGCGCAATTGCTCGACGACCTCGCGGTTGTGCGGCTGCGCGAAGAAGCTTTGGATGCTCTGCGCAACCACCGGGCCGACGTCGGGCACCTGCTGCAAGGCCTCGACGCTGGCGTCCATCACGCGCTGCATGCGGCCGAAGTGGCGCGCGAGGTCGCGTGCGGTCGATTCGCCGACGTGGCGGATGCCCAGGGCGTAGAGGAAGCGCGCAAGCGTCGTCTGCTTGCTGCGCTCGAGCATCGCGACGAGGTTGGCCGCGCTCTTCTCGCCCATGCGATCGAGCGCGGACAGGCGTGCGGCGTCGAGCGCGTAGAGGTCCGGCAGGCCGCGCACCAGCTCGCCGTCGACGAGCTGGTCGACGAGCTTCTCGCCCAGGCCCTCGATGTCCAGCGCACGCCGGCCGGCGAAGTGCAGCAGCGCCTGCTTGCGCTGCGCCGGGCAGTAGAGGCCGCCGCTGCAGCGGTGCTCGACACTGCCGCGCTCGCGCAGCACGGCGCTGCCGCAGACCGGGCAGGCGCGGGGCATCTGGAAATTCGGCACGTAGTGCGGGCGGGCTGCGGGGATGCGCCCGACGACCTCGGGGATCACGTCCCCGGCGCGGCGCACGATGACCTCGTCGCCCTCGCGCACGCCCTTGCGCCGCAGCTCGAAGAGGTTGTGCAGCGTGGCGTTGCTGACCGTGGTGCCGCCGACGAACACGGGCGCGAGGCGCGCCACCGGCGTGAGTTTGCCGGTGCGGCCGACCTGCACCTCGATCGCGTCCAGCCGCGTCGTCTGCTCCTGCGCCGGGTACTTGTGGGCGACGGCCCAGCGCGGCTCGCGCGTGAGAAAGCCCAGGCGCTGCTGCATCTCGAGCGCGTCGACCTTGTAGACGACGCCGTCGATGTCGAAGGGCAAGCGGTCGCGCTCGGCGGCGACGCGCTCGTGGAAGGCGACGAGGCCTGCAGCGCCCTGCACCACCGCACGCTCGGCGCAGACGGGCACGCCGAACGCGGCGATCGCCTCCAGCGTGGCGCTGTGGCTGGCCGGCTGCCCGCTCCAGCCCTGCACCTCGCCCAGGCCGTAGGCGAAGAAGCTCAGGCGCTTGTCGGCCATGCCGGCGCTGTCGAGTTGGCGGATCGCGCCGGCTGCGGTGTTGCGCGGGTTGATGAAGGTCCTGGCGCCCTTCTCGCGCTGGCGTTCGTTGAGGCGCTCGAAGTCGTCGCGGCGCATGTAGGCCTCGCCGCGGATCTCGATCACCGGCGGCGCCCAGCCGAAGAGGCGCAGCGGCACCTGGCCGATCGCGCGGACGTTGTGCGTCACGTCCTCGCCGGTCTGGCCGTCGCCGCGCGTGCTGGCCTGCACCAGCACGCCGTCCTCATAGCGCAGGTTGATCGCCAGGCCGTCGAACTTCAGCTCGGTGCAGTAGGCGATGGGCGGCGCGTCGTCGGGCAGGCCCAGCTCGCGGCGCACGCGGGCGTCGAAGGCCTGCGCGCCGGCCGCCGTGGTGTCGGTCTCGGTGCGGATGGAGAGCATGGGCCGCGCGTGCACCACCGGCAAGAGGCCGTCCAGCACCTGGCCGATGACGCGCTGCGTCGGGCTGTCGGGCGTGCGCAGCGCGGGGTGCGCGGCCTCGATCGCCTGCAGCTCGGCGAAGAGGCGGTCGTAGTCGGCGTCCGGGATCTCGGGCGCGTCCAGCACGTAGTAGCGGTGCGCGTGGTGCTGCAGCAGGGCGCGCAGCTCGGCGGCTCGTGCTGCGGGTTGCGCGGCGAGGCTCATGGCTGCGCGGGCGGCACGGCCGGCGCCGCGGCGGCGGCGTCGGCGCGCGTGATCATCACCTGGTCGACGCGGTGGCTGTCGACGTCCATCACCTCGAAGCGCCAGCCCTGCCATTCGGCGCGGTCGGTGCGGCGCGGGATGCGACGCAGCATGACCATCAGGAAGCCCGCCAGCGTGTCGTACTCGCCGGCCTGCGGCCAGTCGTCGACGCCCAGGGCGTGCGTCAGTTCGGCGATCGGCGTGATGCCGTCGGCGAGGAAGGAGCCGTCGTCGCGGCGCACGATGCGCTCCTCGTCCTCGGAGACGACGAGGCTGCCCATCACCGTGCTCATCACGTCGTTGAGCGTGATCACGCCCACCACCAGCGCGTACTCGTTGACGATGAGCGCGAAGTCCTCGTGCGCCTGGCGGAACTGCGCGAGCATCTCGGCGAGCGTCAGCCGGTCGGGCACGATCAGCACCTTGCGCAGCAGCGCACGCCCGGACTCGCCGCGCAGCGACAGCGGCTGGCCGTTGAGCACGCGCTGGAACAGGTCCGCCGAATCGACGTAGCCCACGGGGCGGTCGATCGCGCCGTCGCAGACCGGGAAGGTCGAGTGCGGCTGCGCGGCGATGCGGCTGCGGATGTAGGCCTCGTCGTCGTCGAGCGTGAGGAAGACGATGCGCTCGCGCGGCGTCATCGCGCTCTCGACGTTGCGCGTCTCGAGCTCGAAGACGTTCTCGATCACGCGCTGCTCGGCGCCGGCCACCGCGCCCGACTGCGCGCCGGCCGCGGTCAGCGCGAGGATGTCGGCGGCGGTGACGCGCTCCTCGCGCTCGGCGGGCAGGCGCAGCGCGCGGATGAGCAGGTTGGTGATGCCGTTGAGCAGCCACACCAGCGGCAGCAGCAGCCGCGCCAGCACCAGCATGGGCCCGACGATGCGCACCGCCACGCGCTCGGGCTCGACCATGCCCATGCGCTTGGGGATGAGGTCGGCGAGCACGACGAAGAGCGCGGTGACGAGGCCGAAGGAGGCCAGGAAGCTGACCCGGGCGGCAAGCTCGGCGCCCAGCCAGGGCTGCAGCGCGGCGCTGAAGTGGGGCGTGAACGCGCCTTCGCCGAGGATGCCGCCGAGGATGGCGATCATGTTGACGCCGATCTGCACGACGGTGAAGAAGTGGCCGGGGCGCTCCTGCACCGCGAGCACGCGCGCGGCGCGGGCGTCGCCCTCGTCGGCCATCTGCTGCAGGCGCAGGCGGCGCGAGGCAGCCAGCGCGATCTCGGCGATCGAGAGGAAGGCGCTGCCGGCGATCAGCAGCGCGATGGCCAGCAGGCTCGAGCTCGCGTCCATCACGCGAAGAGCCGCCGCGCCGCCGGGCTGCCGGCGGCGAGGTCGTGCGATTCGAGTTCGCGGTAGATGCGCTGCAGCTCGGTGCCGATGGCGGCGAAGGCATGCAGCGTCACCGGCTGGCCCTGGTCGTCGACGAGCGTGGCGCCCATGTCGTCGGCAAGCGTGCGCGCGGCGTTGTGCCAGGCCGGGAAGGGCTCGGCCGACTCGGGCGACTGCGGCACGTCCAGGCCCAGCGTGCATTCGCGCAGCGCGGCGGCCTGCGGCTCGTCGGCGAGGGCGGCCTGCGGGTCGAAGGCAAGCACCAGCAGCGGCGGCGCGCCCTCCTCGGCCGCGGGCAGCACCAGCCGCCCGCTCATCGCGCCGGCCACGAAGCCCAGGCGCTGCGCGCACTGCTGCACGTAGCCGACCGACCAGGCCACCTCGTTGGCGCGCAGCGTCACCGCGAGCTGGGCGTCCAGCGGCGCGGCGAAGTTGTCCAGCTCGCGCGCGCGCGCCACCACGTCGAGCATGTCGGGGAAGTCGGGCACTGCCGCCACCGCGTCGGCGAAGGCCTGCACCTTCTGCACGAACTCCGAGTACTCGATCTCGTTGAGCGCGCCGCTGCGGCTGGCCAGTTGCACCGCCGCCTGCAGCTCACCGTAGCGACGGCCCGGCTGCGGCGGCCCCCACTCGGCGGTCTCGGCGTCCAGGCCCTCGACGAGCATCGCCTTGGTGCCGGCGCGCCGGCTCGGCGGCAGATGCGAGAGCACGAAGTCGCCGCTGGCCGGCGCCTCCAGCGTGAGCGGCACGATGGCGTCGATCAGCGCGTCGATGCGTGCGTCGGTGCGCGCGCTGCGCCGCAGCGCCGCGGCACCCAGCCCCGAGGCGCCGAGCAGGTCCTCGTCGTCCGCGCGTTCATCGTCGCTGCCGCCAAGGCCGGGCTCGACGCGCTCGCCCCGGGCCGGCCCGTCGGCCACCGCCGGCCGGCGCGGCGCGGCGCGGCGCATGCGCCACCAGCCCTGCAGCGCCACCAGCAGCAGCACCAGCACGCCCAGCAGCGCAAGCGAATCGCCGAGCGTGAGCTTCACCGCAGGCTCCTAGGCCGCCTCGGCCAGGCCGATCGCCGCCTGCATGTCGACGGCGACGATGCGCGAGACGCCCTGCTCCTGCATCGTCACGCCGATCAGCTGCTCGGCCATCTCCATGGCGATCTTGTTGTGGCTGATGAAGAGGAACTGCGTGCCCTTCTCCGACATCTGCCTGACCAGGCGCGCGTAGCGCTCGGTGTTGGCGTCGTCCAGCGGCGCGTCGACCTCGTCGAGCAGGCAGAAGGGCGCGGGGTTGAGCATGAAGATGGCGAACACCAGCGCGATCGCCGTCAGCGCCTTCTCGCCGCCGGAGAGCAGGTGGATGGTCGAGTTGCGCTTGCCCGGCGGCTGCGCCATCACCTGCACGCCGGCGTCGAGGATCTCGTCGCCGGTCATCACCAGGCGCGCGGTGCCGCCGCCGAAGAGGCTGGGGAACATCTGCCCGAAGTGCTCGCTGACCTTGTTGAAGGTCTCGCCCAGCAGCTCGCGCGTCTCGAGGTCGATGCGGTGGATCGCCTCCTCCAGCGTGCGGATGGCCTCGATCAGGTCGGCGTGCTGCGCGTCCAGGAAGGTCTTGCGCTCGCGCGCGCTGCCGAGTTCGTCGAGTGCCGCGAGGTTGACCGCGCCGAGCGCGGCGACCTCCTTCTGGATGCGGTCGATCTCCGCCTGCAGGCCGTGCAGGCGCACGCCGCCTTCCTCGATCGAGCGTGCCAGCGCTTCCAGGTCGACCTCGGCCGCCTGCAACTGCTCGAGGTACTGCGCGCCGCCGAGCTGCGCCGCCTGCATCTCGAGCTGCAGGCGCGTGATCTCCTCGCGCAGCGGCTGCAGGCCTTGCTCGATGGCCATGCGCTGCTCGTCGCCGGCACGCAGGCGCGCGCTCAGCGCGTCGTAGCTGCTGCGTGCCTGCGCCAGTTCCTGCTCGCGCTGCTCGCGCAGCGCAAGCGCTGCCTGCAGGCCGGCCTGCGAGGCCGCGTCGTCGAAGCTGCCGAGCTCGAGCTCGAGCTGCCGGCCGGTCTGCGCGTTGGCCTCGACCTGGCTGCGCGCGGTGGCGATCACGCGCTCCTGCTCGTCGCGCCGCGCGGCCAGCGCCCGCGCCTGGAAGCGCGCCTCCTGGGCCTGCCGCTCGAGCGTGCGCTGCTGCTCGCGCGCGTCGGCGAGCACGCGCTCGGCGGCGATCACCGCGTCCTCCAGCTCGGCGTGGCGCTCCTGCGCCTGCGCCAGCTGCAGGTCGAGTTCCTCGAGCCGCGCCTGCCCCGTCTCGCGGCGCTCCTGCAGCGACTCGTCCTGCGCCTGCAGCTCGCCCAGTTCCTCCTCGAGCTGCGCGCGGCGCACCTCGGCGGCCTCGGCCTGCTGGGTGAGGCGCAGCAGCTCGACCTGGAGCTGGTGCGCCTGCGCCTGCACCTGCGAGGCCTCGCGCCGCAGCCCGACGAGGCGCTGCGAGGCCTCGGTATAGGCGGCTTCGGCGCGCACCGCGGCGCTGCGCGCGTCCTCGGCGATCAGGGTCTGCGCGCGGCGCTCGCGCTCGAGGTTCTCGATCTCCTGCGCGCGCTGCAGCAATCCGGCCTGCTCCGAATCCGGCGCGTAGAAGCTCACCGCGAAGCGGCTCACCGCGTGGCCGGCGCGCGTCATCACGAGCTCGCCGTGCGTGAGCTGCTCGCGCGCGGCCAGGGCTTCGTCGAGCGACTCGGCGGTGTAGACGCCCTCCAGCCAGTCGGCCAGCAGCGCGCGCATGCCCTCGTCGGACAGGCGCAGCGTGTCCGACAGGCGCGGCAGCGTGCGGTGCGTGGTCGGCGTGGTCGGCGTGGCCGCCGCGGGCAGCGCGTAGAAGGCGAGCTTGGCCGGCGGCGCATCGGCCTCGAAGGCGCGCACCATGTCCAGCCGCTGGCCCACCGAGAGCGCGTTCAGCCGCTCGCGCAGCGCCGACTCGAGCGCCGTCTCCCAGCCCGGCTCGATGTGCACCTGTGTCCACAGCGCGGCAAGCCCCTCCAGGCCGTGCCGCGCCAGCCAGGGCTTGAGCTTGCCCTCGGTCTGCACCTTCTCCTGCAGCGCGCGCAAGGCCTCCTCGCGCGCGGCGAGGTCCGCCAGCCGCGCCGATTCGCGGTTCACCGCGTCCTGCGCCTCGCTGCGCCTGGCGTCCAGCTGCGGCACGAGTTCGGCCAGTTCGTGCAGCCGCGCGTCGGCCGCCTCCTGCTCGGCCGCGGCCTGGGCGTGCTGCGCGCCAAGCGCCTGCAGACGCTCGCGGTCGACCGGCTGCAGGCCGCGGCGTTCGCTGCCCAGGCGCTCGTGGCGCACGCGCAGCGCACGCGACTGCTCGTCCAGGTGGCGGCTGTCGGCGGCCAGCAACTGGATCTGCTGCTGCACCTCGGCCACCGCCTGGCGCTGCGCGTTGGCGTGGCCCTGCGCGGCGCGCAGCGCGTCCTCGGCCTGCGGCAACTGCTCGGCCTGCTCCTGGCCCTGCGCATCGAGCAGCGCGGCCTGCTCGTCGGCGGCCTCGATCTGCGCGGCGGCGTCCTCGAGCTCGGCGATCGCCGCGCGCTCGCGCTCGGCCCACTGGCTGCTCTGCGCCTGCAGCTCGGCCAGCCGCGCCTGCGCGCGCTGGCGGCCCTCGACGACGTAGCGGATGCGCTCCTCGAGCCGCGAGACCTCGAGCGCCGCGTCGCCGAGCGCTCCCTGGCGCGCGTGCAGCGCGTCGCTGGCCTCGTAGTGCGACTGGCGCAGGCCCTCCTGCTCGAGCTCGACGTGGCGCAGCTCGGCCAGGCGCGCCTGCAGCGTGTTCTCGGCCGCGCCCTCGGCAGCGCGGATGCGCTCGTGCTCGGTGGCCGCGTCGCGCTGCTTGAGGAACCAGAGCTGGTGCAGCTTCCTCGTGCCCTCGTCCTGCAGGTGCCGGTAGCGGCCGGCGACCTCGGCCTGCTTCTCGAGCTTGTCGAGGTTGCTGTCGAGCTCGCGCAGGATGTCCTGCACCCGCGTCAGGTTCTCGCGCGTGTCCTTGAGGCGGTTCTCGGTCTCGCGCCGACGCTCCTTGTACTTGCTCACGCCCGCGGCCTCCTCGAGGAAGAGGCGCAGTTCCTCGGGCCGGCTTTCGATGATGCGGCTGATCGTGCCCTGGCCGATGATGGCGTAGGCGCGGGGCCCCAGGCCCGTGCCGAGGAAGACGTCCTGCACGTCGCGTCGGCGCACCGGCTGCGCGTTGATGAAGTAGCTGCTCGTGCCCTCGCGCGTGAGCACGCGCCGCACGGCGATCTCGGCGTACTGGTTCCAGGGCCCGCCGGCGCGCGCGTCCTGGTTGTCGAAGACGAGCTCGACGCTGGCGCGGCCGGCCGGCTTGCGGTTGCCGCTGCCGTTGAAGATGACGTCCTGCATGGACTCGCCGCGCAGTTCGCTGGCCTTGCTCTCGCCCAGCACCCAGCGCACGGCGTCCATGATGTTGGACTTGCCGCAGCCATTGGGGCCGACCACGCCCACGCGCTGCCCGGGCAGCTGGAAGGTCGTGGGCTCGGCGAAGGACTTGAAGCCCGAGAGCTTGATCTGGTTGAGTCGCACGCGCCGCGGATGGCCCGCGTGGGCGCATCCAAGTTATTGATTCGACAAAGAAAAAACGCCCATTGGCAGGAGCGTGTGGGGCCGCGGATGATAGCATCGCGCCCTGCCGCGGCCGCCCTCGTCGCGGCGCCTTCACCCGCCCGCCATGCCCGCCAAGACCCCGCCCCAACGTCCGGCCCCGACGCAGCCGCCCTCGGCTCCGAGCAGGGAGCTGCAGGCCTTCCCGAACCCGGCGCGCGGGCGCGACTACGTCATCCGCTTCGACGTGCCGGAGTTCACCTGCCTGTGCCCGCTCACCGGCCAGCCCGACTTCGCGCACTTTCGCATCGAGATCGTTCCCGACCGCTTCTGCGTCGAGACCAAGAGCCTCAAGCAGTACTTCTGGAGCTTTCGCAACGAGGGCGCCTTCCACGAGAAGGTGACCAACACCATCGTCGACGACCTGGTGGCGGCGATCGCGCCGCGCTTCATCCGCATCCACGCCGACTGGTACGTGCGCGGCGGCATCCGCACCTTCGTCAGCGTGGAGCAGCGCAAGCGAGGCTGGAAGCCGCTGCCGGCGGTGGACCTGTCGGCCTTCCCCACGTGAACACGGTGCGCGCGATGACGCCGCCGGTCGTGCGCCCGCCCTGGCAGAAGTACGCGGTCGACGTGCGGGAGAGCGCCATCGACGGCCACGGCGTCTTTGCCGCCGAGCCCGTGCCCGCGCGGCGCAAGATCGGCGAGATCCGCGGCGAGGCGATCAGCGTGCGCGAGGCGCGCATCCGCGCCACGCGCAGCGAGCGCGTGATGATCGTCGAGCTGTCGGAGAAGAAGGCGATCGACTTCAGCAAGAGCCTGGACCCGATGCGCTTCACCAACCACAGCTGCGCGGCCAACGCCCGCCTGTGCATCCGGCAGGGCCGCGTCGAGTTCTACGCGCTGCGCGCGCTGCAAGCCGGCGAGGAAGTGACGGTCGACTACGGCGAGACCCACCACGAAGGCCGCCTGCGCTGCCGCTGCGGTGCGCCCGGCTGCCGCGGCGCGCTCTAGGCGCGGCGCTTCACCGATCCAGACCCTTTCGAACGGCCCGCACGGGCCGCGCCAAGCCATGAACCCCCTGCTGCAGCGACTGCACCCCTACCCCTTCGAGCGCTGGCGCGCGCTCACCGAGGGCCTGCGCCCGCCCGCGGGGCTGGCGCCGATCAACCTGGGCATCGGCGAGCCGCGCCACGCCACGCCGGCGCTCGTGCACGAGGCGGTGCAGGCCCACCTCGGCGCCTTGTCGACCTACCCGGCCACCGTCGGCAGCGCTCGGCTTCGGCAGGCCTGCGCGGCCTGGGTGCAGCGGCGCTACGGCGTGCCGCTCGACGCGGCCACGCAGCTGCTGCCGGTGAACGGCTCGCGCGAAGCGCTGTTCGCCTTCGCGCAGGTGGTCATCGACGCCACGCGCCCGGACCCCGTCGTCGTCTGCCCCAACCCGTTCTACCAGATCTACGAAGGTGCTGCGCTGCTGGCCGGCGCGCGCACGGCGCTGGCCGACAGCGACCCGGCGCGCAACTTCGCCGTCGACTGGGAGGCCATCGACGAGGCCACCTGGGCGCGCACGCAGCTGCTCTACGCCTGCTCGCCGGGCAACCCGACCGGCGCGGTGATGCGGCTGGCCGAGTGGCAGCGGCTGTTCGAGCTTTCCGACCGCCACGGCTTCGTCATCGCCAGCGACGAGTGCTACTCGGAGATCTGGTTCGGCGACGAGCCGCCGCTGTCCGCCCTGCAGGCGGCGGTCGCCCTCGGGCGCACGGACTTCCGCCGCCTCGTCGTCTTCACCAGCCTGTCCAAGCGCAGCAACGTGCCGGGCCTGCGCTCGGGCTTCGTGGCCGGCGACGCCGAGCTGATCCGCCCCTTCCTGCTCTACCGCACCTACCACGGCAGCGCCATGGGCGGCCTGGTGCAGGAGGCGAGCATCGCGGCCTGGGGCGACGAGGCGCACGTGCAGGCCAACCGCGCGCTCTACCGCGCCAAGTTCGAGCAGGTGACGCCGCGGCTGGCCCAGGTGCTGGACGTGCGCCTGCCCGACGCCGGCTTCTACCTCTGGGCCGGCATCGGCGCGCAGTGCGGCGGCGACGACCTCGCCTGGGCCCAGGGCCTGCTCGCTCAATACAATGTGACGGTGCTGCCGGGCAGCCTGCTGGCGCGCGGCGCAAGAGGCCACAACCCGGGCGCCGGGCGCGTCCGCCTGGCGCTCGTGGCCGGGGTCGACGAATGCCTCGACGCCGCGCAGCGCATCGTCCGCTACGCCCAGGATCTCTCATGACCACCGACCTGCAGAACCTTATCGACCTCGCCTGGGAAGGCCGGGCCTCGCTCAACCCCGTCAGCGCCGACCCCAGGATCGGCGAAGCGGTCGAGCAGGTCATCGCCGACCTCAACGCCGGGCGCCTGCGCGTGGCCGAGCGCCGCGGCGTCGGCCAGTGGGAGGTCAACACCTGGGTGAAGAAGGCGGTGCTGCTGTCCTTTCGCCTGCACGACAACCAGGTGGTGCGCGCCGGCGACCTGAGCTTCTTCGACAAGGTGCACACCAAGTTCGCGCACGTCAGCGAGGACGCGATGCGCGCCACCGGCATCCGCGTCGTGCCGCCGGCCGTCGCGCGCCGCGGCAGCTACCTCGCGAAGAACGTGGTGCTCATGCCCAGCTACGTGAACGTCGGCGCCTACGTCGACGAGGGCACGATGGTCGACACCTGGGCCACCGTCGGCTCCTGCGCGCAGATCGGGCGGAACGTGCACCTCTCGGGCGGCGTGGGCATCGGCGGCGTGCTCGAGCCGCTGCAGGCCGCGCCGACCATCATCGAGGACAACTGCTTCATCGGCGCGCGCTCGGAAGTCGTTGAGGGCGTGATCGTCGAGGAGAACTCGGTGCTCGGCATGGGCGTCTTCATCGGCCAGAGCACGCCCATCTTCGACCGCGAGAGCGGCCAGCTGAGCTACGGCCGCGTGCCCGCGGGCAGCGTCGTCGTCAGCGGCAGCCTGCCGCGCACGACCGCGGGCGGCCAGGCCTACGGCCTCTACGCCGCCGTCATCGTCAAGCGCGTGGACGCCAGGACGCGCAGCAAGACCAGCATCAACGAACTGCTGCGCGCTTGAGCGCCGGCGCAATCGGGGGAGGATCGCGATGAGCGCCAACATGGAACGCGTGCTGCGGCTGATGGCCGAGAAGAGCGCCTCGGACGTCTACATGTCGGCCAACACGCCGATCCTCATCAAGATCCACGGCCAGATCATGCAGCTCTCGGACCAGCTGCTGACGCCCTCGCAGACGCGCCAGCTGCTGGCCGAGCTGCTGACGCCGCAGCAGCTCGAGGAGCTGGACGACACCGGCGAGCTCAACGTCGGGATCGGTGTGGCGCGCGTCGGGAGCTTTCGCCTCTCGGCCTTCAAGCAGCGCGGCAGCATCGCCGCGGTGTTCCGCTGCATCCCGCAGGAGATTCCCTCGCTCGATTCGCTGGGCGTGCCGGCGATGCTCTCGCAGCTCGTGGTCGAGAAGCGCGGCCTCATCCTCATGGTCGGCGCCACCGGCACCGGCAAGAGCACGACGCTGGCCTCGATGCTCGAGTGGCGCAACCAGCAGCTCACCGGCCACATCCTGACGATCGAGGACCCGATCGAGTTCCTCTTCAGCAACAAGCGCTCGATCGTCAACCAGCGCGAGGTCGGGCGCGACACCGCCTCGCTGCAGGTGGCGCTGAAGAACGCGCTGCGGCAGGCGCCGGACTGCATCCTCATCGGCGAGATCCGCGACCGCGAGACCATGACCTCGGCGATCAGCTACGCGCTCTCGGGCCACCTCGTGCTGGCCACGCTGCACGCCAACAACAGCTACCACGCGCTCGGGCGCATCCTGTCCTTCTACACGCCCGAGTCGCGGCCGGCGCTGCTCTCGGACCTCGCCTCGGGCCTGCGCGCCATCGTCTCGCAGCGCCTGCTGCGCAGCAACGTCGGCGGCCGCATCCCGGCGGTGGAGGCGCTGCTGAACTCCAAGTACATCTCCGAGCTGATCGAGAAGGGCGACTTCTCCGCCGTCAAGGAGGCGATGGAGAAGTCGATGGCCGAGGGCTCGCAGACCTTCGAGCAGGACATCGCCCGCCTCATCAAGGAGAACACCATCACCCGCGACGAGGGCATGGCGCACGCCGACTCGCCGACCAACCTGCTGTGGCGGCTGCAGAACGAGCTGGCCCCCGCCTCGCGCGTGGCGCCGAAGAAGGAGGAGGAGCCCGAGCAGGCGAGCTTCACCGAGATCACGCTGGACGTGCGGCCCGACGACGGCGCGCCGGTGGCGCCCTGGATGGTGCGCAAGTGACGCCGACGATACGGCTGGCCGAAGAGCTGATCGCGCGGGCCTCGGTCTCGCCCGAGGACGCCGGCTGCCAGGCCCTCATCGCCGAGCGACTGACTGCCGCGGGCTTCACCTGCACGCCGATGCCGCACGGGCCCGCGGGCGCCGTCGTCAGCAACCTGTGGGCGATTCGCCAGGGCACGCTGCCCGGTCCGACGCTGGGCCTGGCCGGGCATACCGACGTGGTGCCGCCGGGGCCGGACGCGGCCTGGACGACGCCGCCCTTCGTGCCCTCGCACCGCAACGGCTGCCTCTACGGACGCGGCGCGGCCGACATGAAGACTTCGGTGGCGGCGATGGTGGTGGCCGCCGAGGAGTTCGTCGCCGCGCATCCCGACCACGCCGGGGCGATCGCCTTCCTGCTCACCAGCGACGAGGAGTCGCACGCGGTCGACGGCACGGTGCGCATCGTCGAGTGGCTGCAGGCGCGCGGGCAGCGGCTGCAGGCCTGCATCGTCGGCGAGCCGACCTCGGTGCAGCGCCTGGGCGACACGATGAAGAACGGCCGCCGCGGTTCGCTCGGCGCGCGGCTGCGCGTGATCGGCGTGCAGGGCCACGTCGCCTACCCGCACCTCGCGCGCAACCCGGTGCACGCGATCGCGCCCGTGCTCGCCGAACTCGCCGCCACGCCCTGGGACGAGGGCAGCGCGCATTTCCCGCCGACGACCTGGCAGGTGAGCAACCTGCATGCCGGCACCGGCGCGGCCAACGTCATCCCGGGCGAAGCCATCGTCGACTTCAACTTCCGCTTCGCGCCGGTCTCCACGCCCAAGGCCTTGCAGGCGCGCGTGCACGAGGCGCTCGCGCGCCACGGCATCGAGCATGAGATCGAATGGACGCTCGGCGCCGAGCCCTTCCTCACCGAGCCCGGCACGCTGAGCCGGGCGCTTTCGCAGGCGATCGAGGCCGAGTGCGGCGTGGCACCCGAGCTCTCGACCAGCGGCGGCACCTCGGATGGCCGCTTCATCCGCCGCATCGCCGACCAGGTGATCGAGTTCGGCCCGGTGAACGCGAGCATCCACCAGGTCGACGAGTGCGTCGAGCTCGAGGCCATCGAGCCGCTGAAGAACGTCTATCGGCGCACGCTCGAGCTGCTGCTGGCATGAGGTTGATCGAGTCGGTCGAGCGCGTCGCGGCGCGCCTCGACGCCGCCGGCCTGAGCTTCGGCCACGGCACCACCAACGCCTTCGACGAGGCCGCCTGGCTGGTGCTCTGGCGCCTCTCCCTTCCGCTGCACGCGCTCGACGCGTTCGCGCAGCGCGCGCTCACGGCCGACGAGGAAGCGGCGATCGACGCCCTCGTCGGCGAGCGCATCGCCACGCGCAAGCCTGCCGCCTACCTCACCGGCGAGGCCTGGCTGCAAGGCCTTCCCTTCCACGTCGACGAACGCGTGATCGTGCCGCGCTCGCCGATCGCCGAGGTGATCGCCGAGGGCCTGGCCGAGCCCTGGCTGGGGGAGTCGCCCGCGCGCATCCTCGACCTCTGCACCGGCAACGGCAGCCTTGCGGTGATCGCGGCCCTGGCGTGGCGCGAGGCGCAGGTCGACGCCACCGACCTCTCGGCCGACGCGCTGGCCGTCGCCGCGCGCAACGTCGCGCGCCACGGGCTTGGGCGGCGCGTGCGCCTGCGCCAGGGCGAGGGCCTGGCTGCCGCCGCGGGCCGCTACGCGCTCGTGCTCTGCAACCCGCCCTACGTCAACGCCGCGTCCATGCAGGCGCTGCCGCCCGAGTACCGCGCCGAACCCGAGCTGGCGCTGGCCGGCGGCGCCGACGGCATGGACTTCATCCGCAGCCTGATCCCCGCCCTGCCCGCTCACCTGGCCGAGGGCGGCGTGCTGCTGCTCGAAGTCGGCCACGAGCGCGCGCACTTCGAGGCCGCGTTTCCGCAGTTGCAGCCCGTCTGGCTTGCCACGAGCGCGGGCGAGGACGCGGTGCTTCTGCTCACCGCCGAGGACCTCGCGTGATCACGCTGCGCAACCTCAGCCTGCGGCGCGGCAGCAAGCTCGTGCTCGACCAGGCCAGCCTCACGCTGCAGCCCGGCGAGAAGGTCGGCCTCGTCGGCCGCAACGGCGCGGGCAAGTCCAGCCTCTTCGCGCTGCTGGCCGGGCGGCTGCACGCCGACGCCGGTGACCTGCAGATGCCGCCGCGCTGGCAACTCGCCGAGGTGGCGCAGGAGATGCCCGAGACGGCCGAGGGCGCGACCGACTTCGTGCTGCAGGGCGACCTGCCGCTGCAGCGCGCGCAGGCGAGCCTCGCGCAAGCCGAGGCCGGCGGCGACGGCCATGCGATCGCGCAGGCGCATGTGGCGCTCGAAGAGGCCGGCGCCTTCGATGCGCGCGCCCGCGCGCAGGCGCTGCTGCTGGGCCTGGGCTTTCGCAGCGAGCAGCTCGACGCGCCGGTGAACAGCTTCAGCGGCGGCTGGCGCATGCGGCTGCAGCTCGCGCGCGCGCTGATGTGCCCCGCCGACCTGCTGCTGCTGGACGAGCCGACCAACCACCTCGACCTCGACGCCCTCGTCTGGCTGGAGGCGTGGCTGGCGCGCTTCGAAGGCACGCTGCTCGTCATCAGCCACGACCGCGAGTTCCTCGACGCGATCTGCAAGGTCATCGTGCACCTCGACGAGGCGCGCCTCGTGCGCTACACGGGCAACTACAGCGCCTTCGAGGAGATGCGCGCCGAGCGGCTCGAGCAGGCGCAGGCGGCCTACACGCGCCAGCAGGAGAAGATCGCCCACCTGCAGCGCTTCATCGACCGCTTCAAGGCCAAGGCGACGAAGGCGCGCCAGGCGCAGAGCCGCGTCAAGGCGCTGGCGCGCATGGAGAAGCTCGCGCCGGTGCTGACGGCAAGCGACTTCGGCTTCGAGTTCCGCGAGCCGCAGAGCCTGCCCAACCCGATGCTGGTGCTGGATGGGCTTGCCTGCGGCTACGGGGATCAGGTCATCGTGCGCAAGGTGCAGCGCAGCGTGCTGGCGGGCCAGCGCATCGGCATCCTCGGCGCCAACGGCCAGGGCAAGTCGACGCTGGTGAAGACGATCGCGCGCGAGCTGCCGGCACTGGCCGGCCGCATCACCGAGGGCAAGGGCCTGGCGACCGGCTACTTCGCGCAGCAGGAGCTGGACGTGCTGCGCCCGGACGAAGGGCCGCTGCAGCACCTCGTGCGCCTCGCGCGCGAGCAGGGGCCGGCGGCGCGCGAGCAGGAGCTGCGCGACTTCCTCGGCGGCTTTCGCTTCGGCGGCGAGATGGTCAACCAGGCCGTCGGCTCGCTCTCCGGCGGCGAGAAGGCGCGCCTGGTGCTGGCCATGCTCGTCTGGCAGCGCCCCAACCTGCTGCTGCTGGACGAGCCGACCAACCACCTCGACCTCGACACGCGGCAGGCGCTGTCGATCGCGCTCAACGAGTTCGAGGGCTCGGTGATGCTGGTCAGCCACGACCGCGCGCTGCTGCGCGAGGTCTGCGACGAGTTCTGGCTGGTTTCCCACGGTGGCGTGCAGCCCTTCGACGGCGACCTCGACGACTACCAGCGCTGGCTGCTGGAGGTGGCGCGCGCCGTCGCCAAGGGCCAGCCCACGCCGCTGCCGCCGAGTGCCCTGCCCGCCGAAGCCGCGCCGCCGGCCGTGGCCGCCGCCACGGAGGCGAAGGCGAAGAAGGCCGCGACGACGGCAGCGGCAAGCCCGTCGGCCGCACGCGGCGCGCGCGACGACCGCGAGGCCGAGAAGCGCGCGCGGGCCCGCCGCGCGGAGGCGACGCGGCCGCTGCGCATCGAGATCCAGCGCATCGACGAGCGGCTCGTGCGCCTTGGCGCCGAGCGCACCGAGGTGCAGGCCTTGCTGGCGGCCACGGGCACGCGCCCGGAGGATTACGCCGAACTGGGGCGCCGGCTGGCGCACGTCGAGGCCGAAGTGCAGCAGCTCGAAGAGCGCTGGCTGCAGGCGCATGACGAGCTGGAGGCCTTGCAGGGCGCTGCCTGAAGCGCGGGAACCCATCACCCGCAAGACCCCGGATGGGCAGGCGCTTGCGTTTCGGGGGAAAATACAGCTCCGCTGTCTTCCCAGGCCTGCCCCGCCTCCACGATCGATGGCCACACGTCGCGCCCAACCCGCCTCCACCTCCGCCAACGGTGTCAAGCTTCGCCAGACGCAAGCCGAGTACACCGCGGCCCGCCCCAATGCCGAGCCCGGCGTCAAGCCGATGATGTCGAGCTCGAAGATGTACGTCTGCATCCGCTGCCACGCCAACTTCAAGACCGGCGACGGCAAGCCCGATCCGCGCCTGCGGGGCCTGGGCCGCTGCAACAGCTGCCTGGGCGTCACCGCCGCGGATGCAGCCTCGCGCGCGGCCTGAGAACGAGCCGCAAGGCCGCACGAGACTCGAACCCCGAACGCGCCTTGTTCCGCCCACCGGGGGCCCGCCATGCGGGCCCTCGCGCTTTTCCGAAGGCGCGCGCGGCTCAGCCGTGCCCGCCTTCCAGGTAGGCCGCGCGCACCTCGGGGCTGGCGAGCAGCTCGGCACCGCTTCCGGCGAGCACGATCTCGCCATGCTGCAGCACGTAGGCGCGATGCGCCACGCGCAGCGCGTGGTTGGCGTTCTGCTCGACGAGCAGGATGGTCATGCCCGATTCGCGGTTGAGCTCGCGCACGATCTGGAAGATCTTGCGGATGTAGAGCGGCGCAAGGCCGAGCGAGGGCTCGTCGAGCAGCAGCATCTTGGGCCGGCTCATCAGCGCGCGGGCGATCGCCAGCATCTGCTGCTCGCCGCCCGAGAGCGTTCCCGCGCGCTGCAGCCGGCGCTCGCCGAGGATGGGGAAGAGCGCCACCATGCGCGCGAGGTCGGCGTCGAAGTGCGCCGGATCGGCGCGCACCGCGCCCATCTGCAGGTTCTCCAGCACCGTCATGCGCGGATAGATGCGCCGCCCTTCGGGAACCAGCGCGAGGCCCCGGTGCGAGATCTCGTGCGTGGGCAGCGCGGTGATGTCCGCGCCGTCGAAGACGACGCGCCCGGCCGAGGCGCGCGGGTTGCCGAAGAGGCACATCATCAGCGTCGACTTGCCCGCGCCGTTGGCGCCGATGAGGGTGACGATCTCGCCGCAGCGCACCTCGACGTCGACGCCGCGCAGCGCGTGGATGTGGCCGTAGTGCGCGTGCACGCCCTCCAGCTGCAGCATCATGCGCCGGCCCCGGCTTGTGCTTGCCCTTCCTCATCCTCGTCCTCGCCGAGGTAGGCCTTGATCACCTGCGGGTCGTTCTGGATCTGCCGCGGCGTGCCTTCGGCGATCTTGCGCCCGTAGTTGAGCACGGCGATGTGGTCGGAGACCTTCATCACCACGCTCATGTCGTGCTCGATCAGCATGATGGCGATGCCGCGCTCGCGGCACAGGTGCTGCAGCAACTCGTTGAGCTCGGCCGACTCGCGCGGGTTGAGGCCGGCGGCCGGCTCGTCCAGGCACAGCAGCAGCGGGTCGACGCAGAGCGCGCGCGCGATCTCGATGCGCCGCTGCGTGCCGTAGGGCAGGTCGCCCGCGGCGTGGTCGGCGAGCATCGTCAGCCCCAGGCGCTCGAGCCAGGTCGCCGCCTTCTCCACCGCCTGCTCCTGCGCCCTGCGGTAGCCGGGCAGGCCCAGCAGGCCGGCCAGCGAGAAGCGCGAGGCCTTCTGCAGCGCGTTGTGCTGGGCGACGATGAGGTTTTCCAGCACCGTCATCTTCGGGAACAGGCGGATGTTCTGGAAGGTGCGCACGACGCCGGCATCGCGCGCCACGCGGTGCGAGGGCAGCGTGTGCAGCGGCACCTCGCCCTTCTGCGGATGGTGCAGGCAGACCTCGCCCACAGTCGGCCGGTAGAAGCCCGTGAGGCAGTTAAAGAGCGTCGTCTTGCCCGCGCCGTTGGGGCCGATGATGGCGGTGATGCGCCGCGCCGGCACCTGCAGCGAGAGCGCGTCGATGGCGGTCAGGCCGCCGAAGCGCATGCTCAGGTCGCGCACGTCGAGCAGCACCGGCTCAGCCACGCCGGGCCCCCTTGCGCGCAAGAAGCAGCGTGGGCTGGCGCGAGGCGAGCAGGCCGCCGGGCCGCCAGACCATGATGAGGATCATCGCCAGCCCGAAGACCAGCATGCGGTACTGCGCGAACTGCCGCCCGAACTCGGGCAGCAGCACCAGCAGCGCCGCCGCCAGCACCACGCCGAGCTGGCTGCCCATGCCGCCGAGCACGACGATGGCCAGCACGATGGCCGATTCGGTGAAGACGAAGCTCTCGGGCGAGATGAAGCCCTGACGCGCCGCGAAGAAGACCCCGGCGAAGCCGCCCAGCATGGCGCCGATGGCGAAGGCCGAGAGCTTGACGTTCGTGACGTTGATGCCCATCGCCTTGCAGGCGATCTCGTCCTCGCGCAGCGCCTCCCAGGCGCGCCCGACCGGCAGCCGGCGCAGCCGCGTGACGAAGAGGTTGGTGAGCAGCGCCAGCACCAGGATCAGGTAGTAGAGGAAGACGATGCGCTGCATCGGCGAAAACTCGAGGCCGAAGAAGCTCGCGAAGCTCGGATCGTCGGCGTCGCCGTCGGCGCGAAACGGCAGGCCGAAGAAGCTCGGCCGCGGGATCGAGGCGATGCCGTTGGGGCCGTTGGAGAACTCCGTCCAGTTCACCAGGATGAGGCGGATGATCTCGCCGAAGCCGAGCGTGGCGATCGCCAGGTAGTCGCCGCGCAGGCGCAGGATGGGGTAGCCCAGCAGGATGCCGAAGCTGGCTGCGGCCGCACCGGCCACCGGCAGCGCCTCCCAGAAGTTCCAGCCGAACTGCGTGGACAGCAGCGCGTAGGTGTAGGCCCCCACCGCGTAGAAGGCGACGTAGCCGAGGTCCAGCAGCCCGGCGAGGCCGACGACGACGTTCAGCCCCCAGCCGAGCATGATGTAGATGAGCACGGTGGTCGCCGTGTCGACGACGTAGCGGTTGTCGGAGAAGACGAGCGGCATGACGAAGGCCGCACCCAGCAGCAGCCAGCCGAGCGCCTGCAGCAGACCCTCGCGGCGGCGCGGTGCCGTCGCGGCGGCCCGCAGCCCGGCGGCACGCTTGCGCGCGGCGAGCTTGTCGGCCGCCCAGCGCAGCGCCATCCGCCCGACGAAGCAGGCGGCGACGAACTGCGCCAGCAGCGGCCAGCGCGTGACCACGGCCAGCGCCCCGCCCTGGTCCTCGGTGGTCAGGCCGATGAGGGGAATGCCGAGCACGAGGGCGACGAAGGCGGCGGCCGCGCCGTCCTTCAGGCGCGCGGCGAACGCCGTCCCCGGCACGCTCGCCACGGCCATCAGACCTTCTCCACCTCGGGCCGCCCGAGCAGGCCGCTTGGGCGCAGCAGCAGCACGAGCACGAGGATGCCGAAGGTCGCCACGTCCTTGTACTCGGCCCAGAGGTAGGCGCCCCAGAAGGCCTCGACGAGGCCGATGATGAGGCCGCCGAGCATGGCCCCGGGCAGCGAGCCGATGCCGCCGAGCACCGCCGCGGTGAAGGCCTTGATGCCGGCGACGAAGCCGATGAAGAAGTCGACCACGCCGTAGTAGACGGTGACCATCACGCCGGCCACGGCGGCCAGCGCCGCGCCGATCATGAAGGTCGAGGAGATGACGCGATCGACGTTGATGCCCAGCAGCGCGGTCATCGTGCGGTCCTGCTCGCAGGCGCGCTGCTGGCGGCCGAAGGAGGTGCGCGTGATGAGCCAGGTGAAGGCCAGCATCAGCACGACGGTGACGACGATGATGAGCATCTGCGACCAGGCCAGGTGCACGGTCTGACCGCCGAAGCTCGCGAGGTCGACGCCGCCCACGAGGATGGGCGCGATCGGCTTGACCCGCGCGCCCTGCGTCACCTGCACCAGGTTCTGCAGGAAGATCGACATGCCGATCGCCGAGATCAGCGGCGCCAGCCGGTTGGCGCCGCGCAGCGGGCGGTAGGCGGTGCGCTCGACCACCCAGCCGTAGGCGGTGGTGAAGAAGAGCGTCACCAGCAGCACCACCAGCAGACCCAGCGGCACCGAGGACAGGCCCGCGCCGGCCAGCAGGGTGAACGAGGTCACGGCGATGAAGGCACTGATCATGTAGATGTCGCCGTGGGCGAAATTGATCATGCCGATGATCCCGTAGACCATCGTGTAGCCGATGGCGATCAGCCCGTACAGCGAGCCCAGGGTCAGGCCGTTGATGAGCTGCTGCAGGGCCAGTGCCATGTCCTCACCCCCGGCGCGTGCGTGAAGCCGGCAGGCTCACTTGGCGTAGTCGTACTGGCCGCCCTGCCACTTGTAGACGACGAAGCCCGGCGCCTTGTTGTCGCCCTTGGCGTCGAAGGCAAGCTTGCCGATGACGGTGTCGAAGCTGCCCTTGGCCAGCGCCTTCTGCACGTCGGCGGGCTTGGCGCTCTTGGCCTGCGTGGCGGCCTCGGCGAAGAGCTGCATCGCGGCGTAGGCGTACATCACGTAGCCTTCGGGCTCGACCTTGGCGTCGCGAAAGCGCTTCACCACGTCGGCCGCGTTCGCGTTCTTGCGCGGGTCGGGCGCGAAGGTGAAGTAGACGTTGTCGGCGGCCGGGCCGGCGGCGGTGACGAGTTCGGAGTTGGTCATGGTGTCGCCGCCGACGACCGTCAGCTTGAGCCCCGCCTGCTGCGCCTGGCGCAGGATCAGCGCGACCTCGGTGTGGTAGCCGCCGTAGGCCAGCACGTCGACGCTTGCCGCCTTGAGCTTGGAGACCAGCGCCGAGTAGTCCTTCTCGCCGGCCGTGATCGACTCGCGCAGCGCCGGCTTGGCGCCCTTGGCCGTCATCGCCTTGGCGATCTCGTCGGCCAGGCCCTTGCCGTAGGCGCTCTTGTCGTCGACCACGGCGACCTTCTTGCCCTTGAAGTGGCTGGCGATGAAGCTGCCGGCGACCAGGCCCTGCTGGTCGTCGCGCCCCATGATGCGGAAGATGTTCTTCAGGCCGCGCTCGGTGACCTGCGGGTTGGTCGAGACCGTGGCCATCGGGATGCCGGCCTCGGCGTAGACGTCGGAGGCGGGGATCGTCGAGCTCGAGCACCAGTGGCCGTGCATGAAGATGATCTTCTTGTTGACCATGGTGTTGGCCACCGAGACCGCCTGCTTGGGATCGCAGGCGTCGTCGCCGACTTCGAGCGCGAGCTTCTGCCCGAGCACCCCGCCCTTGGCGTTGATGTCGGCGATGGCCATCTCCGCGCCCTTGCGGATCTGGTCCCCCGCGGAGGCGTACTGGCCGGTCATCGGGCCGGCGATGGCCACCAGCAGGTCCGCCTGCGCGGCCCCGGTGAACGAGGCCAGCGCGAGCGCGGCGATGGCGTAGGTCTTCTTCATGCTTGGGCTCCTTCGAATGGGCGATTGCGATGATCGCCGGGGACCTTCACGATCTCGTCGTGGCAGGCGTGGAGGGTGCGCGGCGCGCGGCGCGTGGCTTGCGCCCGCGAAATGCTATGCCCGATTGCGGGGCGGAAAGCGCATCCGTCGCGAATGCACCTCGGTGCTTTCACCAAGACCGGAAGCGTCGGCGGCGGCGGCCGACGGCCGCGAACGGCGCGGCCTGCGCCGGCCCGGCGCTCGGATCGACGCTCGGATCGACGCTCGGATCGGCGCTCGGATCGGCGCTCGGTCCGATCCTCAGCCCGGCGCCTGCCCCTCGTCGGCCGGGGCGGCCTGCGCCTTGGCGTCGGCCTGCGCACCGCCTCCCACGGGCGCGGCACGAGCGGCGCGCCCTCTCAGGCTTGCGATGAGGCCGCGCTCGAGATCGGCCGGCGTTCGCGGGTGGAAAGCCTCATGCGGTGCCTCCCGCGGCGTCTGCGGATCGCCCGAGGGCGATCGGTCCGCCCGGCCCTTGGCCCGCCGCAGGCGCAGGCCCCAGAAGCCGCAGAGCAAGCCCAGGGCGAACAGGACGGCCGCGGCAGCGCCGAGGCGGCGCGCTTGTTCCTCGGCACGCAGCGCACGATCGACCAGGCGCTCGTCCTGCCAGTGACGATGCGCGTCGAGCAGGCCGCCGAGCGCACGGCGCATGCCGGCGCTCGCCTCCCGCGCGGGCGTGCTCGGCACGCCTGCGCTCGCCTCCCTCGCGGGGGTGCTCGGCGCGCTTGCGCTTGCGCTCGCCCCCAGGTCGGCAAAGGCCTTGCGCAGGGCGTCGGGCGCCCGCGCGTCGATCACCGGGGCGAGTTCTCGCGCCCAGGCGGCGACGCTTGCCTGCAGGGCCGCCCGCTCGGTCGCGGGTGCGCGTTCGATCGCGCCCCGTTCGAGCGCTTCCAGCAGGCGCGGCGTGCGGTGCCAGAGCGC
>CAUJJO010000049.1 GCA_963205125.1 Pseudomonadota bacterium
CTCAGTACAGCGCCGGCCCGCTGAAGGGCTCGAGCGGGGCGAGCGGATCGAGGTCGCCGCGCACGCTCTCGAAGGTCTCGTCGCCCGGGCTCGGCTCGTCGTCGACGACTTCGGTCAGCAGCGCCGCGGCGCAGCGGATCATCGGCCAGGCCAGCGTCGCGCCGGTGCCGTCCATGCTCTGCAGGCCGAGCTCGAGCAGCGCGCTGGCGCGAAAGAGGTTGAGCGCCTGGTCCAGGCCGTGGTGCGCGTGGCTGCGGCAGAAGACGCAGTAGTCGGTGACCGCGGGGGCGATGCGCGAGGCCACCAGCAGGGCCGCGCAGGCCGCCAGGCCGTCGATCACCAGCAGGTGGCGTCGGCTCGAGGCCACCAGCATGACGCCCACCATCATCGCGATGTCGAAGCCGCCGAGTGCGGCCAGCGCGCTGCTCGGCTCGACCGCCTCGTGGTGGCGCATCAGCGCGGCCTGGCCGATCCTGGCCAGGCGCGCAAGCTCCTCGCGCGGCATGTCGGGGTCGCGCGCCAGCAGGTCGGGCAGCGGGCAGTCGGCCAGGCGCGAGAGCACGAGCGCCGCGCTGAAGTCGGCGCCGACGCCCAGGCTCGCGTAGATCGAGAAGTTGCCGCGCAGGCGGTAGCCCAGCTGCATGCCCGCGCGCATCGCGGCCTGGCATTGCTCGGCCGACATCGCCGCGGTCAGCCGCGCGTTGCGCGTGCCGTGGGCGATCTTGCGCGTCATCAAGTGCTCGTGCGCCTGCAGCTCGGCGGCGACGCCGCAGTCGATCACCGTCAGCTCGAGCTGTTGCGCCCGCGCCAGGCCCGCCAGCGGCAGGCGGCCCTCGAGCAGGCGCTGCACCCGCTCGTGCGTGGGCGTGTCGTCGCTGCCGACCAGGCGCTCGACGGCGACGCCGTGGTCGGCGGCGAAGACGAGCAGCTGCGGGTCGCTGAACTGGGGCTTGAGCGTGCGCTGCATCAGGCCCAGGCGCAGCGCCAGCGGCTCGAGCTCGCCCAGGCTGCCGCCGAGCCGGCTGCGGCGGCGCAGCGCGGCGGCGAGTTCGCGCTCGAGGTGCGGGTGCGAGGTCGGCGAGACGAGCGAGCGGGAGGGCTGCATGGCGCGCCAGTCTACGGGCTTCGCCGTGATTTGCCGCCGTGGTTTGCCGCCTTGGATGCCTCGAAGGTGCGGCCGGGCCTGCGTCGGCCTTCGTGGGGGCGGCGGCTCAGCGCAGGAAGAGCCGGTAGACCGGGTTGTCGGTTTCCTCGACGTGCGGGTAGGCCAGCGACTGCAGGAAGTCGCGCAGCGCGCGCTCGTCGCCGCCGGGGAGCTGGATGCCCACGAGGATGCGGCCGTAGTCCGCGCCCTGGTTGCGGTAGTGGAAGAGGCTGATGTTCCAGCCCGGGTGCAGCGCGGCGAGGAAGCGCATCAGCGCGCCCGGGCGCTCCGGGAAGACGAAGCGAAAGAGCCGCTCGCCCTCGGCCAGCGCCGAGCGGCCGCCGACCATGTGGCGCACGTGCTCCTTGGCCATCTCGTCGTCGGTGAGGTCGACGGTGGCGAAGCCGTGGCGCACCAGCTGGCGCGCCAGGCGCTCGGCCTCGTCGCGGCGGCTGATCGACAGGCCGACGAAGACATGCGCCGCGCGCTCGTCGCTGATGCGGTAGTTGAACTCGGTCACCGCGCGCGCGCCGATCAGCTCGCACAGGCGCTTGAAGGCGCCGCGCTGCTCGGGGATGGTGACGGCGAAGAGCGCCTCGCGCTGCTCGCCGAAGTCGGCGCGCTCGGCGACGAAGCGCAGGCGGTCGAAGTTCATGTTGGCGCCGCTGGTCACCGCCGCGAGCGTCTGCCCCTTCACGCGCTGGCGCGCAACGTACTGCTTGAGGCCGGCCACGCCCAGCGCCCCCGAGGGCTCCATGATGCTGCGCGTGTCCTGGAACACGTCCTTGATCGCCGCGCAGACCTCGTCGGTGTCGACGACGACGAAGTCGTCGACGAGCTGGCGCACGACGCGAAACGTCTCCTCGCCGACCAGCTTGACCGCGGTGCCGTCGGCGAACAGCCCGACGTCGTCGAGCTGCACGCGGCGCCCGGCCTCGACCGAACGGCGCATCGCGTCCGAGTCGCGCGTCTGCACGCCGATCACGCGCACCTCGGGCCGCACCGCCTTGATGTAGGCCGCCACGCCGCTGATGAGGCCGCCGCCGCCGATCGGCACGAAGACGGCGTCCAGCGGCCCCTGGTGCTGGCGCAGGATCTCGGCGGCGACCGTGCCCTGGCCGGCGATCACGTCCGGGTCGTCGAAGGGATGGACGAAGGACAGGCCCTCGTCCTGCTGCAGGGCGCTGGCGTGCAGGAAGGCGTCGGAATAGCTGTCGCCGTGCAGCACCACCTCGCCGCCCAGCGCCTGCACGGCGTCGACCTTGACGCGCGGCGTCGTCACCGGCATCACGATCACCGCGCGGCAGGCCAGCCGCTTGGCCGCCAGCGCCACGCCCTGCGCGTGGTTGCCGGCCGAGGCGCAGATGACGCCGCGCTGCAGTTGCGCGGGCGGCAGCTGCGCCATCTTGTTGTAGGCGCCGCGCAGCTTGAAGCTGAAGACGCTCTGCTGGTCCTCGCGCTTGAGCAGCACGTGGTTGGCCAGGCGCCGCGAGAGGCTGCGCGCGGGCTGCAGCGGCGATTCGCGCGCGACGTCGTAGACGCGCGCCGAGAGGATGCGGCGCAGGTAGTCGGCGGCAACGCGCCGCGCCCGCGGCGACAGCGGCTGCGCCACCGGCGCAGGGGTGGGGGCGACGGCGCCAGCGGACATGTCGAGTGCTTCTCGGGCGAGGGTGCGAGGGGCGCGCATCATAGGCCAGCGCCCGAACCAGCTCCGCGACAAGGGACGCGGCCAAAAAAGAACCCCGGGGCCTTGCGGCACCGGGGTCGAATCCACCATTGGAGGAGGTGGAGGAGACAAGCGGCGGGTCGCATCCGACCCATGAGCCTCAGTCTAGCATCGCCATGCTGCGCTGCAATAGTCGTCCTTGCGCCAGGCTGTAGGGAGTTCACTCCAGAATGCAGGATTCGCGGGCCGCCCCTTGGCCAAGCGCACAATCCCGGCGGCCTGGTCGCGCCCTGCGTCCTGGGCAGGCGGTGCGGGCCCGGCAGCACGGGCAGGAGGAGCGGCGATGGAATGCACGGTGAACTGGATGCCGGCCCTGGGCATGGGCTTCGTCGCCGAGACCGGCAGCGGCCACCTGCTGACGATGGGCGGCGCGGCCGAAGGCGGCGGGCGCGACCTGGCGCCGCGGCCGATGGAGACGGTGCTCGCCGGCGCGGGCGGCTGCACGGCCTACGACGTGGTGATGATCCTGCAGCGCGGCCGCCACGAGGTGCACGGCTGCCAGGTGCGGCTGTCGGCCGAGCGCGCGGACCGCGAGCCCAAGGTCTTCACGCGCATCCACATGCACTACGTCGTCAGCGGTCGCGACCTGCCCGCCGCGGCCGTCGAACGGGCGATCGCGCTCTCCCACGAGCGCTATTGCTCGGCCAGCATCATGCTCGGCAAGACGGCGGAGATCACCACGAGCCACGAGCTCGTCGCCGGCTGAGCGAGCCCGCATGCGCGCCTTCGCGGCAGCTCGCAGGCACTGCGTCTGTAACCAAGCGTGTCACGATGTTTGCGCTCACTGACAAATGCCTCGTCCGATTCATGACCAAGTCGACGGTGCAGGCGCCTGCCAGCGGTTCGCACGGCCCGGGTCACACCCATCCCCGCCCCTGGCTCGTTGTTGTCAGGCAACAGAGAACGGCCTAAACGGGGCCGCCGCGCCCGTTTGGCTTTGCAAGCCCCGGGGGGTCTGGTGAAATGCACCCAACTTCCGCAAAGGAGGTTGGCCTGATCAGCCCCTTGCGGGTGACCTCCCCGATCGGGACCTCTTGTTCAACCTAGGAGATCGCTGCAATGAAAAAATCTCTGCTCGCCCTGGCTGCGCTGACTGCGTTCGCCGGCGCCGCATCGGCCCAGTCGTCGGTGACGCTGTTCGGTATCGTCGACGCAGGCGTTGCTCGCCTGTCGGCGGGTGGTCATTCGGTGACCGGCATGACCAATTCCGGCTACAACAGCAGCCGCCTGGGCTTCCGCGGCGTCGAGGATCTCGGCGGCGGTCTGCAAGCCGGCTTCTGGCTTGAAGGCCAACTCGCCAACGATTCCGGCGAAGGTGCTGCAGGCGGCGGTGGCCTGAACTTCCAGCGTCGCTCGACGGTCAGCCTGATGGGCAGCTTCGGTGAGATCCGTATCGGCCGCGACTACACCCCCGAGTTCTGGAACCTGACGATCTACGACCCGTTCGGCACCAACGGTATCGGCTCGAACAACACGATCGCGATGCTGGCGGGTCAGGCGAACGTTACGACCGCCGTTCGCTCGAACAACGCGGTGAGCTACTTCACGCCGAATCTCGGCGGCTTCTCGGGGCAAGTGATGTATGCCTTCGGCGAGAAGTCCAGCGCCCTTGGCAGCGCGAAGAAGGAGAACAACTACCTCGGCATTCGTGCCGGCTACGCCGCTGGGCCGGTTTCCGTGCACGTTGCGTATGGCAAGACCGAAGGGGCAGCGGATGCTGCTGACCACAAGGTCTGGAACGTCGGCGGTTCGTTCAACGCGGGCTTCCTGACCGCCAGTCTCTTGGTTTCCCAGGAGAAGAACGGCGCCGGCTTGACTGTGCTGGCGATCGAGCCGGGCATCCAGGTTCCGGTCGGCGCTGGCGTGATCCGTGCTTCCTATGGTCACTACGACCAGAAGAAGGGCACGGCGGCGTGGAACGACAACGACTACAAGAAGATTGCGGTCGGCTACCTCCACAACATGTCCAAGCGCACGACGCTGTACGCTACGTACGCCCGCATCGCCAACGACGGCACGCAGACCAAGACGGTTAGCAATAACGGTCTGAGCGGCGTCACCGCCTCGCCGGGCGGCAACTCCAGCGGCGTCGAGTTCGGCGTTCGCCACGCCTTCTGATGTCGCGCCGGGGCAACCCGGCTCGGCAAACCAAAAGCCGCCCCTCGGGGCGGCTTTTTTCGTCAGCGGCGCTAGGCTGAGGGCGTTGGCAGCCGTCGTTCCGTGCCGAAGAGCTGCACGAGCGGCTCGCGTTCCCTGACCAGCACCGCATCGCCCGCGACGACCATCACCTCTGCCGCGCGCGGTCGGGTGTTGTAGTTGCTGGCCATCGTCATGCCGTAGGCGCCGGCCGAGAGCACGGCGAGGAAGTCGCCTTCGGCGAGCGCCAGATCGCGTTCCCGACCCAGCCAGTCGCCCGATTCGCAGACCGGGCCGACGACGTCCCAGCGCTGCGCGGCCGTCGCACGCTGCTGCAGCGGCTCGATCGCCATCCAGGCCTCGTAGAGCGCCGGCCGCACCAGATCGTTCATCGCCGCGTCGACGATGCAGAAGTTCTTCGCCGGGCCGGGCTTGAGGTAGAGCACCTCGGTCAGCAGCACGCCTGCGTTGCCGACCAGCGAGCGGCCGGGCTCGAGCAGCAGCTCGCGCTGCCCGTGGCCGCGCGCGTCCATGCGCGCAAGGACCTGCGCCACCAGTTCGCCCGGGCGCGGCGGCGTCTCGTCGGGGTAGGTGATGCCCAGGCCCCCGCCGATGTCGATGTGCGCGATGGCGATGCCTTCGGCTTCGAGCGCCTCGACCAGGTCGAGCAGGCGGTCGAGCGCGTCCAGGTAGGGTGCCGTCTGGGTGATCTGCGAGCCGATGTGGCAGTCGATGCCGACGACCTTCAGCCCGGGCAGTGACGCGGCAAGGCGGTAGACCTCGCGCGCGCGCTCGTGCGCGATGCCGAACTTGTTCTCGCGCAGGCCGGTCGAGATGTAGGGATGGGTTCCGGCATCGACGTCCGGATTCACGCGCAGGCTCACCGCCGCCACAGCCCCGGCCTCGCGCGCCACCGCCGAGAGCCGCCGCAGCTCCGACTCGCTCTCGACGTTGAAGCAGCGCACGCCGACCTGCAGCGCCTGCAGCATCTCGGCCCGCGTCTTGCCGACGCCCGAGAAGACGACGCGATCGGCGCGTCCGCCTGCCGCCAGCACGCGCGCCAGCTCGCCCCCGGAAACGATGTCGAAGCCGCAGCCCGCCTGCGCGAAGGTCTGCAGCACGGCCAGGTTCGAGTTGGCCTTCATCGCATAGCACACGAGATGCCTTCGCCCGGCCAGCGCGCGCTGGTAGGAGGCCAGCGCGTCGAGCATGGCCGCCTGCGAATAGACGTAGAGCGGTGTGCCGAAACGCTGCGCCAGCGCCTGCAGATCGACGCCATCGAGTTGCAGCGACCCGTCGCGACGGGCGAGGAAGGGACTGCCGGGAAGCGTCATCGCGAAGCCTTGGGCGGGGAGGTGGGAGCGACCGCGGCCGAAGCCGCTGCTGCGGATGCCGCTGCGGTCGCGGGCGGCTGCGGCAGGGTCAGCGGCCCTTTCTGGCCGCAGGCCGCAAGGCCGAGGATCATCAGCACGGCAATCAGCGTTCGCGCGCCAGGTGAGCGTTGGGTCGTCGGCGCCAAGCGCATGAAAGCAGCGAGCATGGATTCATTCTAGGGGCGCATGCCAGGCCATCGGGCGCGCCGCCGCATCGGCGATTCGGCGATTCGGCGATCCGGCGATTCAGCGCCGGAACAGATCGAGGATGCTGTTGCGCTCGTCGCTCGTGGGCGCTGCCGGGACGGCATCGTCGAGCCCCACGCCCTGCACCACGCTGCTGCCGCCGTAGTCCTGGAAGCGCCAGCTCCCGCCTTCCTCGACGACGCCTTCCGGCGCGGCGATCTCCTGCACCGGGACACCCTTGAGCGCGTGGCTCATCCACTCGATCCACACCGGCAGCGCGAGGCCCCCGCCGGTCTCGCGGTTGCCGAGCTTGCGCGGCGTGTCGTAGCCGATCCAGACGACGGCGACGACGGTGGGCTGGAAGCCGGCGAACCAGGCGTCCATCGAGTCATTGGTGGTGCCGGTCTTGCCGTAGATGTCGGGCCGCCGCAGCGTCTGCTGCGCGCGCGCGGCCGTGCCAAAGCGCGCCACGCCCTGCAGCATGGTGTCCATGACGAAGGCGTTGCGCGCATCGAGCACGCGTGCCGATTCGTCGACAGGCGTGGCCGGACTCTCGACGAGCACGCGCCCTTTGCCGTCGACGATGCGGGCGATTAGGTGCGGCGCCACGTGCAGCCCGCCGTTGGCGAACACGCTGTAGGCAGAGGCCATCTGCATCGGCGTCACCGAGCCGGCGCCCAGCGCCATCGTCAGGTAGGCCGGATGCTTGTCGGCCTCGAAGCCGAAGCGCTGCACCCATTCCTGCGCCCAGCTCGGGCCGATGGTGTTCAGCACGCGGATCGACACCAGGTTCTTCGACTTCGCCAGGCCCATCGCGAGGGTCATCGGGCCGTCGAACTTGCCGTCGTAGTTCTTGGGCTCCCAGGGCTGGCTGCCGGTGCTGTCGGCGTCGAAGAAGAGCGGCGCGTCGTTGACCATCGTCGCCGGGGTGAAGCCCTTTTCGAGCGCGGCGGAGTAGATGAAGGGCTTGAAGGCGGAGCCCGGCTGCCGCCACGCCTGCGTGACGTGGTTGAACTTGTTCTTGCTGAAGTCGAAGCCGCCGACCAGCGCGCGCACGGCGCCGCTGCGCGGATCGAGCGCGACGAAGGCGCCTTCGACCTCGGGGATCTGGGTCAGCCACCAGGCTTGCTTGGCGCCCTGCAGCACGCGCACGACCGCGCCGCGGCGGATGCGCACCTTGGCGCTGGCCGTCTCCGCCAGGCCCGAGGTCACCGGCCGCAGGCCTTCGCCGGTGATGGTGACGCTGTCGCCCGACTGCAGCATCGCCACCACCTTGCGCGGCGAGGCCTCGAGCACGACCGCGGCGCGCACGTCGCCGTTGTCCGGGTGCTCGGCCAGCGCCTCGGCGACGCGAGCGTCGAGCTTGTCGGGGTCGGCCGGAAGGTCGACGAAGGCCTCGGGTCCGCGATAGACCTGCCTCAGCTCGTAGTCCATGAGGCCCCGGCGCAAGGCGCGGTAGGCCGCGGCCTGATCGGCGGCGTTCAGCGTCAGGTAGACGTTCAGGCCCCGCGAGTAGGTCTCCTCGCCGTACTGGGCGTAGACCAACTGGCGTGCGCTCTCGGCGACGAAGTCGCCGTGCGCGGCGTTGTCCGAGGGCACGCGGTAGCGCAGCACCTGCTCGAGCGCCGCGTCGTGCTGCTCCTCGGTGATGAAGCCGTTCTCGAACATGCGCTCGATCACGTAGCGCTGGCGCACGCGGGCCCGCTTGGGGTTGGCGATCGGGTTGTAGGCCGAGGGTGCCTTGGGCAGGCCGGCCAGCATCGCCGCCTCGGCCACCGTGATGTCCTTCAGCGGCTTGCCGAAGTAGACCTCCGAGGCCGCCGCGAAGCCGCTGGCGCGCTGGCCCAGGAAGATCTGATTCATGTAGAGCTCGAGGATCTGGTCCTTGCCGAGCACGCTTTCGATGCGAAAGGCCAGCAGCACCTCGTAGATCTTGCGCGTGAAGGTCTTCTCGGTGCTCAGGTAGAAGTTGCGCGCCACCTGCATGGTGATCGTCGAGGCGCCCTGGCTGCGCGCGTCACGCAGGTTCTCGAGCGCGGCGCGCGCCATGCCCTTGTAGTCCAGGCCGCCGTGCTCGTAGAAGCGGGCGTCCTCGGCGGCGATCACTGCGTCCTTCATCACCTGCGGGATCTGCGCGATCGGCGTGAAGTTGCGCCGCTCGTCGCCGAACTCGCCGAGCAGGACGCCGTCGGCCGAGAACACCCGCAGCGGCAGCTTGGGCCGGTAGTCGGTCAGGCTGCCGATGTCCGGCAGGTTCGGGTAGGCCACCGCCAGCGCCACGCCGACGACGAGCAGCAGCGCCAGTACGCCGGCCAGCGCAAGCCCGGCCAGCACGCCCACGCCCGCAAGCAGACGCCCATGCCAGCGGCGGGCGCGATCGGGGCGCAAAGGGGCTTGCGGCTTCTCGGGGTCGGAGGCAGGCATGGACGTCCCGGGAAGGGGCAGGCGCGATTATAGAAAGCGTCCCTGCGATGCCCGTGCGATGCTCGTCGACGCCTTTCAGCCCGTCCGTAAAAACCCTGAACGATCGATTGCGCCTTGTTTCAGCTCGTCCGCCGGGCGTCGGTCAATCGCAACGACTGAGGGGCTTCGAAGTGCCATTTTCTTATGGCGCACAAAGGCTTTACTGCTAGCATTGAAGTAACTTCTTAACAAGCTGGGCGCCATGTCGGCGGCGCGAGGAGTGCTCCGAAGTGAGTTTCCTGGATCGATTGCTGCGCCGGAAGTCGCCGCCGATGATCGGCCTGGACATCAGTTCGTCCAGCGCCAAGCTGGTGGAGTTGGGTCAGAGCTCGCCCGGGGAGTACGTGCTCGAGCGCTTTGCCACCGAGCCCTTCGAGAAGGGCTGGATCACCGACGGCCAGATCGAGAAGTTCGACGAAGTCGCCGACGCCGTGCGCAAGGTGGTCAGCAAGAGCGGCACCCGCACCAAGCAGGTCGTGCTGGCGATGCCGCAGTCCTCGGTCATCACGAAGAAGATCATCCTGCCCGCGGGCCTGCGCGAGGAGGAGATGGAGCTTCAGGTCGAGAGCGAGGCGAACCAGTACATCCCGTTCTCGATCGATGAAGTGAGCCTGGACTTCTGCGTCATCGGCCCGAGCCCCACCTCGCTTGGCGACGTCGAGGTGCTGATCGCCGCCTCGCGCAAGGACCGGGTGCAGGACCGGCAGGGCCTGGCCGAGGCCGCCGGGCTCACGCCCATCATCCTCGACATCGAGTCGCACGCCTCGCGCCTGGCGATGGGGCGCGTCATCTCCGCCCTGCCCAACGAAGGCCGCGATGCGCTCGTTGCGTTGTTCGAGATCGGCGCCGACACGACCAGCCTGAAGGTGCTGCGCGACGACGAGCAGCTCTACGACTTCGACCAGGCCTTCGGCGGTGCGCAGCTCACCCAGCTGATCTCGCGCCAGTACGGCTTCTCCTTCGAGGAGGCCGAGCAGAAGAAGCTCGCGGGCGACCTGCCCGAGGACTACGAGACGGTCATCCTCGCGCCCTTCGTCGACACCTTGTCGCAGGAGATCGGGCGCGCGCTGCAGTACTTCTTCACCAGCACGCCGCACCACAAGGTGCACTACGTGATGCTGGCCGGCGGCACCGCCACGCTGCCCGGGCTCAAGGACCGCGTCACCGAGCTGACCGGCTTTGCCTCGATGGTCGTCAACCCCTTCGACAACATGCGCCTGGGTTCGGCGGTGCGTGAGAGCCGGGTGCGCCGCGAGGCGGCGTCCTACCTCACGGCCTGCGGCCTGGCGATGCGGAGGTTCGTGCAGTGATCCTCATCAACCTGCTGCCGCACCGCGAGGTCAGGCGCCGCCAACGCAAGCAGGCGTTCTACGTCGGCGTCGGCCTGGCGGTGGCGGCCGGCGCGGTGGTGGCCGCGGTCTGGTACCTGGCGCTGCAGCAGCTCATCGGCGAGCAGCAATCGCGCAACCAGTTCCTGAAGGACGAGATCGCGCGGCTGGACGTGCAGATCAAGGACATCGCCTCGCTGCGCGCCGAGATCGACAGCCTGAAGGCACGCCAGAAGGCGGTCGAGGACCTGCAGACCGACCGCAACACGCCGGTGCGCCTGCTCGACGAGCTGGTCAAGCAGACGCCCGAGGGCGTCTACCTCACCTCGCTCAAGCAGACGGCGCACCAGGTGCAGCTGGCCGGCATCGCGCAGTCCAACGAGCGCGTCTCCGAGATGCTGCGCAACCTGCTCTACAACTCGCAGTGGCTGGAGCAGCCCGAGCTGATCGAGATCCGCTCGGTCAACGTCCCGGTCGCGCAGGGCAGCCGCGAGACGCGGCGCCTGTTCGAATACCAGATGCGCGTGCGCATCAAGCCCCCGGCGTCGGCGGCCTCGGCCGCCGCGAGCGCGCCGCCGGCCAAGGCATCGTGAGGCGGGCATGGCCAGCAGCAGCACCACCACCGGCTTCGACGCCTCCGCGCTCCTCGAGCACGCGGCGGCGCAGTTTCGCGGCCTCAATCCGGCCGAACCCGGCCAATGGCCCTGGCTGCCCAAGGCGGCGGTCTTTCTGGTGGCCGCGCTTGCGGTGCTCGTCATCGGCTGGTTCGCGCTGCTGAGCACGACGCTTGAGGAGCTCGACGCCGAACGCCAGCGCGAGCCCACGCTGAAGAGCGAGTTCGAGAACAAGCTCGGCCAGGCCGTCAATCTCAACGAGCTGCGCAAGCAGAAGCTGCAGGTGCAGGAGTACGTGATCCAGCTCGAGAAGCAGCTCCCCGGCAAGGCCGAGATGGACGCGCTGCTCTCCGACATCAACCAGGCCGGCCTCGGTCGCGGCCTGATGTTCGAGCTCTTCCGTCCCGGCAACGTCGAGGTCAAGGACTACTACGCCGAGCTGCCGATCACACTGCGCGTGAGCGGCCGCTACCACGACTTCGGCGCCTTCGCCGCCGACGTCTCCAACCTCTCGCGCATCGTCACCCTGCACAACCTCGCCATCGGCGCGCCCGGCCGCGACAGCGCAGGCGCCTTGTCGCTGGAGGCGACGGCGCGCACCTACCGCTATCTCGACGCCGCCGAGGTCGCCGAGCAGCAGAAGAAGGCCGCCGCGGCCAAGGCCGGAGCGAAGAAGTGATGAAGCGCCCGACCCCGACCTCGTTCCTCGCCGTCCTGGCCGGCGTGGTGCTGCTTGGCGCGCTCGGCGCGTGCACGGGCGATCTCGAGGAGCTGCAGCAGTGGACCGAGGTCAAGCGGCGCGAGGTCAAGCCCAACGTCCCCAAGCTCGAGGCGCCGAAGAAGTTCGAGCCCGAGCCCTACACCGAGGCGCAGGCCGTCGACCCGTTCAGCCCGCAGAAGCTGACCGTCGCGCTGCGGCAGGAGGCGCGTCAGCTCAACCCCTTGCTGGCCTCGGAACTCAACCGGCGCAAGGAGCCGCTCGAGGCCTATCCGCTGGACAACATGGCGATGGTCGGCAGCTTCAGCCGCAGCGGGCGGCCGTACGCGCTGCTGCGCGTGGACAACCTGCTCTACCAGGTCAAGGTGGGCGACTACCTGGGCCAGAACTACGGCCGCATCACCCAGATCGGCGAGACCGAGCTGACGCTGCGTGAGGTGGTGCAGGACGCGGTGGGCGAGTGGACCGAGAGGACCAGCACCCTGCAGCTGCAGGAGAAGGCGCGATGACGAAGATGCAGGACAAGGCCAACATCGGCACGTGGCGGGCATGGCCGGCCGTGCTCACTTTCGTGGGCATGACGCTGTGCGCGCCGCTGGCGGGCTGGGCGCAGAACGCGATCCAGTCCATCACCAGCTCGCAGCAGGCCGGCAGCGAGGTCGTGCGCATCGAGCTCGCCAAGCCGCTTGCCGCGGTGCCCGCGGGCTTCGCGGTGCAGGCGCCGCCGCGCGTGGCGCTCGACCTCCCCGGCGTGGGCAACGCCCTGGGCCGCAACACCGTCGAGCTCAACCAGGGCAACCTGCGCTCGGTCAGCGTGGCGCAGGCCGGAGAGCGCACGCGCGTCGTCCTCAACCTCAAGCAGGCGGCCAACTACCGCGCGCAGATCCAGGGCAATGCCCTGCTCGTCACACTCGACCCGAGCGCCTCGGCGCTGGCCGCGGCCGACCAGCCCGCGAGCGCCTTCGCGCCGACGCAGAACGTCGACGTGCAGGGCCTGCGCGCCATCGACTTCCGCCGCGGCGCCGATGGCGCGGGCCGCGTCATCGTCGACCTCGCCAGCAGCCAGATCGGCGTCGACATCCGCCAGCAGGGGCAGAACCTGGTCGTCGACTTCATGCGCTCCTCGCTGCCCGACAGCCTGCGCAAGCGGCTGGACGTGACCGATTTCGGCACCCCGGTGCACAGCATCTCGACCTTCCAGCAGGGCGAGCGCGTGCGCATGATCGTCGAGCCGCGCGGCGCCTGGGAGCACAGCGCCTACCAGACCGACAACCAGTTCGTGCTCGAAGTGCGGCCGATGAAGATCGACCCCGACAAGCTCGTGCAGGGCCCGGGCTACCAGGGCGAGAAGCTGTCGCTGAACTTCCAGAACATCGAGGTTCGCGCGCTGCTGCAGGTCATCGCCGACTTCACCAACTTCAACGTCGTCACCAGCGACACCGTCACCGGCAACGTGACGCTGCGCCTGAAGGACGTGCCCTGGGACCAGGCGCTCGACATCATCATGCAGAGCAAGGGCCTGGGCGTGAAGAAGTCCGGCAACGTGCTGTGGATCGCGCCCAAGGACGAGCTCGCCGCCAAGGAGCAGGTGGAGCTCGAGGCGAAGAAGAAGATCGCCGACCTCGAGCCGCTGCGCACGCAGTCCTTCCAGCTCAACTACACCAAGGCCGAGACGATCGCCAAGGGCCTCACCGGGCAGGGCGACAGCGGCGGCGGCGGCGGTGGCGCGGGTGGGCAGAACACGCGCATCCTCTCGCCGCGCGGCAGCGTGCTCAACGAGACGCGCACCAACCAGCTCTTCGACTCCGACATCCCGTACAAGCTCGAAGAGGTGCAGGCGCTGATCGCCAAGATCGACATCCCGGTGCGCCAGGTGCTGATCGAGGCGCGCATCGTCGAGGCCGACGACAGCTTCGGCCGCGCCCTGGGCATCAAGCTCGGCAGCACCGACCTGCGCGGCCTGCGCGGCGGCATCCCCGGCTACAGCGTCGGCGGCGGCAACTACGTGACGATCGGCGGCAACTACTCCAACGTCGGCGTGCAGACCGGCCAGACGCCCAATACCTCGACCAGCTACGCGCCGGACTCCCAGTTCGTCAACCTGCCGGCGGCTGCGCTGTCGTCGGGAGCCGCGGCGGCGACCTTCGGCCTCTCGCTCTTCAGCGCCGCGGCCAATCGCTTCCTCAACCTCGAGCTCTCGGCGATGGAGTCCGAAGGCAAGGGCAAGATCGTCTCCAGCCCGCGCGTCGTCACCGCCGATCAGCAGAAGGCCAGCATCGAGCAGGGCGAGGAAATCCCCTACCAGGTGGCGACCTCGAGCGGTGCCACCTCGATCCAGTTCAAGAAGGCCGCGCTGCGGCTGGAAGTGACGCCGCAGATCACGCCCGAAGGCAACGTGATCATGCAGCTCGACGTGAGCAAGGACAGCCGCGGCGCCAACACGCCCAA
>CAUJJO010000050.1 GCA_963205125.1 Pseudomonadota bacterium
GAGCGACTGCTGGCCAGCGTCGACGAGGCCATCGAAGGCGCCGCGTCTCCTGCCGTGGCACTCGAAGCCGTGTTCATGACGCACATCGACTTCGTGGCCAGGCACTCCGGCGTGCCTCGAATGCTCTTCGGCGAGTTGCAGCGCCCGGGCGAGACACTCGCGAAGCGCATGGTCCAGACCTTGATTCGGCAGTACGAACGGCGGTTGCGCCGGGTGATGGAGGCAGGCAAGGCGCAGGGGGAACTGGACCCCGCGCTGGACGTGGACGCCGCCGCGGTGCTTTTCATCGGCACGATCCAGGGGCTGGTGATGCAGTCAATGCTGGCCGGCAAGGTCAGTCGAATTCGCCGCGACGCGCCCGCGGTGTTCGCGATCTATCGACAAGGCATCGGGGCCACGAGATGAAGACCCTGCGCGGCACGAAAGCCGTCATGCTCGTTGCGACCATTGCCGTTGTTGCGGTCGGTGCCGGACTCTTCTGGTTTCAGCGCAGCAACGGCGATTCTGGCCCGCTGCGCCTGTATGGCAACGTCGACATCCGCGAGGTGCAACTGGCCTTCCGGCAGCCCGGTCGGGTGGCCCGGATGAATTTCGATGAAGGCGACGCGATTGCCGCCGGCGCGCGCATGGCCGCGCTGGACGCGCAGCCCTATCGCGAAGCCCTGGCGGCAGCCGAAGCCTCGGTACAGGTGGCGCAGGCGGAATTGGCGAAGCTGCGCCGCGGCTTGCGGCCGCAGGAGATCACGCAGGCGCGGGAAGCGCTCGGGCAGGCGCAGGCCGGCGCCACCGACGCCGAGCGAAACTATGAGCGCCAAAGCCGGCTGCTCGCATCCGGCGCGAGCAGCCAGCGCACCGTCGACGCTGCCCGCACCGCGCGGGACCAGGCGGCCGCCGGGGTCAACGCAGCGAAAGCGGCCCTGTCCCAGGCAATGGAAGGATTCCGCAAGGAAGACATCGCCGCCGCGGAAGCCCGCCTTGCGGCGGCGCAGGCAGCGCGCACGCAGGCCGCGACTGCTCTGGCCGATACCGAGTTGCTCGCGCCCAGTGACGGCACCGTGATCGCACGCGTACGCGAGCCTGGCAGCATGGTCGCGAGCCAGAGCCCCGTCTACAGCCTGAGCCTGGATGCGCCGGTCGTCGTGCGTGCCTACGTCGGCGAGCCGCATCTGGGCCGTGTGGCGCCGGGCACCGCGGTCCTGGTGCGCAGCGACTCGTCGCCGCGCGCCTACCGCGGGCAGGTCGGCTTCGTCTCGCCGCGTGCCGAGTTCACGCCGAAGACGGTCGAGACGCCCGAGCTGCGCACCGATCTGGTCTACCGCCTGCGCATCGTGGTGCAGGACGGCGACGCGGCGCTGCGCCAGGGCATGCCGGTGACCGTCGAGCTCGCTTCGCCGCCGGGCGCGCCCGCAAGCGGCAGGGCCGGCTGAGGACGGGGGACAGCGATGTCGGGCAACCCCGCCCGGGCGGCGCCCGATGCCGGCACCGCGACACCTGAGGCCACGAGGCATCAGGCCGCGAGGCATGAAGCCGCGGCGGATGAGGTCGCAGTGCGCATCGAGGGGCTGGACAAGCACTTCGGCAGCGTCCAGGCGCTGAAGGGCTTGAGCGCGCGCATCGCGTACGGGCGCCTGACCGGGCTCGTCGGTCCCGACGGCGCCGGCAAGACCAGCCTGATGCGCATCCTCGCCGGGCTGCTCGTTCCCGACGCCGGTCTGGCCATCGTCGCCGGCCTGGACGTCGTCGCCGACAACGACGCCGTCCACGTCGCCACGGGCTACATGCCGCAGCGCTTCGGGCTCTACGAGGACCTCTCGGTGATCGAGAACATGCGCCTTTACGCGCGGCTTCGCGGCCTCGATCCAAGGGGCCACTCGGCGCTCTTCGACGAGCTGCTGGACTTCACGCGTCTGGCCCCCTTCACCTCGCGCCTGGCGGGCAAGCTCTCGGGCGGCATGAAGCAGAAGCTCGGCCTGGCCTGCGCCCTGATGGCCAGGCCGCGCGTGCTGCTGCTGGACGAGCCTGGCGTCGGCGTCGACCCGGTCAGCCGGCAGGACCTCTGGCGCATGGTGCAGGCGCTGACCGACGACGGCATGGCGGTGGTCTGGTCGACCGCCTACCTCGACGAGGCCGAGCGCTGCGAGCGCGTGCTGCTGCTCGACCGGGGCCGCCTCGTCTTCGAGGGCGCGCCCGCGGATCTGACCGCGCCGCTGCAGGCGCGCAGCTGGCGGCTCGAGGAGGTGGGCCAAGGGCGCCGCGCGGTCCTCGCCGAGGCGCTGGACCTGGAGACGGTTGCCGACGGCGTGATCCAGGGCGCAGGCGTGCGGCTGGTGCTGCGCGCGGGCGCCCAGGCGCAGCAGGTGCATGACCTGGCGCAGCGCACGGGTGCCCGACTGGCCCGGGTGCCGGCGCGCTTCGAGGACGCTTTCATCGACCTGCTGGGCGGCGGCCCGGGCGGCACTTCGGCGCTGGCCGAGCGCCTGCCGCCGGTGGCGCTCGACGCCGAGGTCGCCGTCTCCTGCCGCCACCTGACCAAGCGCTTCGGCGCCTTCACCGCCACCGACGACGTGAGCTTCGACGTGCGCCGCGGCGAGATCTTCGGCCTGCTCGGCCCCAACGGCGCCGGCAAGTCCACGACCTTCAAGATGCTGTGCGGACTGCTGCGCCCGACGCAGGGCGAGGCGCATGTGGCCGGCGTCGACCTGCGCCGCGCCACCGGCACAGCCAAGGCGCGGCTGGGCTACATGGCGCAGAAGTTCTCGCTCTACGGGCTGCTCTCGGTGCAGCAGAATCTCGAGTTCTCGGCCGGCGTCTACGGCCTGCAGGGGCACACGCGGCGCGAGCGTATCGCCGAGATGATCGAGACCTTCGACCTCGGCCCCTGGCTGTCGGCGGCACCCGAGTCGCTGCCGCTCGGACACAGGCAGCGCCTGGCGCTGGCCTGCGCGCTGATGCACCGTCCGCCGGTGCTCTTCCTCGACGAGCCGACCTCGGGCGTCGACCCGATCACGCGGCGCGAGTTCTGGACGCACATCAACGGCCTGGCGCGCAAGGGCGTGACGGTGATGGTCACCACGCACTTCATGGACGAGGCCGAGTACTGCGACCGCGTGGCCATGCTCTCCCGTGCCCGGCTGATCGCGCTGGACACGCCCGATGCGCTCAAGCGCGGGGCCAGCAGCCCGGCGCGCCCCGATCCGACGATGGAGGACGCCTTCATCCACCTGGTGCAGAGCGCGGATCTTGCCGAGGAGGCACTCGCATGATCGCGAGAGCCCGCGCCGTCCGCCGCTTCGACCCGGGGCGGCTGCTCGCGCTCGTGAAGAAGGAAAGCCTGCAGGCGCTGCGCGACCCGTCGACGCTGCTGATCGCCTTCGTGCTGCCGGTGGTGCTGCTCTTCCTCTTCGCCTACGCGGTCTCGCTGGACATCCGCAAGGTCCGCATCGGCGTGGTCGTCGAATCGCCGGGCGCG
>CAUJJO010000051.1 GCA_963205125.1 Pseudomonadota bacterium
AGGTTGGCGGCGTGGGTGGGGAAGTCCTTGATCTTGACGTCCAGCACCGTGGTCAGGCCGCCCAGGCCCTGCGCGCCGATGCCCAGCGCGTTGACCTTCTCGTAGAGCTCGAGGCGCAGTTCCTCGAGCTTGTCCCTGGGCCCGCGCTGCAGCAGCTCGTACATGTCGATGTCGTCCATCAGCGACTGCTTGGCCATCAGCATCGCCTTCTCCGCGGTGCCGCCGACGCCGATGCCCAGCATGCCCGGCGGGCACCAGCCCGCGCCCATGGTCGGCACCGTCTTCAGCACCCACTCGACGATGTCGTCGCTCGGGTTGAGCATCGCCATCTTCGACTTGTTCTCGCTGCCGCCGCCCTTGGCGGCCACCGTCACGTCGACCTTGTTGCCCGGCACGAGTTCGACGTGCAGCACCGCGGGCGTGTTGTCGCGCGTGTTCCGGCGCGCGAAGATCGGATCGGCGAGCACGCTGGCGCGCAGCAGGTTGTCGGCGTTCAGGTAGCCGCGGCGCACGCCCTCGTCGACGACGGCCTGCAGGCCGTCCCTGAAGCCCTCGTCCAGGCGCACGTCCATGCCGACCTTCAGGAAGACGTTGACGATGCCGGTGTCCTGGCAGATCGGGCGATGCCCCTCGGCGCACATCTTCGAGTTGGTGAGGATCTGCGCGATCGCGTCCCGGGCCGCGGGGCTCTCCTCGCGCTCGTAGGCGCGCGCGAGGTGGGCGATGAAGTCGGCCGGGTGGTAGTAGCTGATGTACTGCAGCGCGGCGGCGATGGACTCGACGAGGTCGGTGGCGCGCAGGGTGATGGTGCTCATGGCGTGAGGGCTCCAGGGTGCCGCAACGCGGGTGCCGCCGCCGAGGGCGGACGGGACGCACCGGGTCGCGCGAGGGCGCGCGGGGCTCAATGGCGCGGCATGCGGCGGGGTTTCGATTCGTGCGAAGATCGTCGGCGAGGGCTCGCGCGATCGTCGGCGGGGATTCTAGGCGGCGACCACCGCCACGCAGGCGATGCGCGCGGCCGCCGGGTGCGCGAGCGTTCGGGCGCGGCGTCAGGCGGTGGTAAGAGCTCGAACCTACCTTTGCGGCCGGTCGGAACCGGACTCCGACCTCAACCCCGGAAACCAGGAGACAAGCATGTCCAGCGCCGAAGCCCCGACCGAATACAAGACCTACCCGCCGCCCGCCGCCGTCGTTTCATCCGCCTACATCTCGGGGCAGGCGGCCTACGAGGCGCTGGTGAAGGAGGCCGAGACCGACTACGAGGGCTACTGGGGGCGCCTGGCGCGCGAATTCCTGAGCTGGAAGACGCCGTTCACCAAGGTGCTGGACAGCTCCAACGCGCCCTTCTTCAAGTGGTTCGAGGACGGCAGCCTGAACGTCTCGTACAACTGCCTGGACCGCAACGTCGAACGCGGCCTCGGCAGCAAGACCGCGATCATCTTCGAGGCCGACGACGGCAAGGTCACCAAGGTCAGCTATTCGGAGCTGCTCGCCAAGGTCTGCCAGTTCGCCAACGTGCTCAAGTCGCGCGGCGTCAGGAAGGGCGACCGCGTCGTCATCTACATGCCCATGAGCATCGAGGGCGTGGCCGCGATGCAGGCCTGCGCGCGCCTGGGCGCGACGCACTCGGTGGTCTTCGGCGGCTTCAGTGCGCAGAGCCTGCACGACCGCATCCAGGATGCCGGCGCGGTGATGGTGATCACCGCCGACGAGCAGGTGCGCGGGGGCAAGCACATCCCGCTCAAGCCGATCGTCGACGAAGCCATCGCCATGGGCGGCTGCGAGAGCGTGCGCGACGTCATCGTCTACCGCCGCACCGGCGGCAAGGTCGCCTGGAACGAGGCGCGCGACCGCTGGCTGCACGATCTGCTGCAAGGGCAGCCCACGACCTGCGAGCCCGAGTGGGTGAGCGCCGAGCACCCGCTCTTCCTGCTCTACACGAGCGGCTCCACGGGCAAGCCCAAGGGCGTGCAGCACAGCACCGGCGGCTACCTGCTGCAGTGCGCGCTGAGCACGAAGTGGAGCTTCGACCTCAAGGACAACGAGGTCTTCTGGTGCACCGCCGACATCGGCTGGGTCACCGGCCACAGCTACATCACCTACGGGCCGCTGGCGCTGGGCGCAACCGAAGTCGTCTTCGAGGGCGTGCCGACGTATCCGGACGCGGGGCGCTTCTGGAAGATGATCCAGGATCACAAGGTCAACGTCTTCTACACCGCGCCGACGGCCATCCGCAGCCTGATCAAGGCCGCCGAGAGCAACGAGGCCGTGCACCCGAAGCGCTACGACCTCTCCAGCCTGCGCATCCTGGGCTCGGTGGGCGAGCCGATCAATCCGGCGGCCTGGGAGTGGTACCACGCCAACGTCGGCGGCGGCCGCTGCCCGATCGTCGACACCTGGTGGCAGACCGAGACCGGCGCGCACATGATCAACCCGCTGCCGGGCGTGACGACGCTCGTCCCGGGCTCGTGCACGCTGCCGCTGCCGGGCATCCAGACCGCGGTGGTCGACGAGACCGGCACCGAAGTTCCCAACGGGCAGGGCGGCATCCTGGTCGTCAAGAAGCCCTGGCCGAGCATGATCCGCACCATCTGGGGCGACCCGGACCGCTACAGGAAGACCTACTTCCCCGAGGACTTCAAGGGCAAGCTCTACCTCGCGGGCGACGGCGCGGTGCGCGATCCCAAGACCGGCTACTTCACGATCACCGGCCGCATCGACGACGTGCTCAACGTCAGCGGCCACCGCATGGGCACGATGGAGATCGAGTCGGCGCTGGTCGGCTACACCGACCTGGTGGCCGAAGCCGCCGTCGTCGGCCGCCCGGACGAGACCACGGGCGAGGCGATCTGCGCCTTCGTCGTGCTCAAGCGCCCGCGCCCGACCGGCGAGGAAGCCAGGAAGATCGCCAACGACCTGCGCAACTGGGTGGCCAAGGAGATCGGCCCGATCGCCAAGCCCAAGGACATCCGCTTCGGCGAGAACCTGCCCAAGACGCGCAGCGGCAAGATCATGCGCCGCCTGCTGCGCAGCATCGCCAAGGGCGAAACCATCACCCAGGACACCTCGACCCTGGAGAACCCGGCCATCCTCGAGCAGCTCTCGCAGGCCAACTGAGGAAGGCC
>CAUJJO010000052.1 GCA_963205125.1 Pseudomonadota bacterium
GCCGCCGCCGTAAACGCAACCTTGCGCTGCGCCTGAGGTCGCAGCAGATACCCCTCCCCCCCCCCCCCCCTCCATGCAAAAGGAGAACCCCTTGAACGGCATCCTCTACCGCGCCTGCGCGGCGCGCACCGACAACACCGACCCGGAAGTCTGGGTCTTCTTCGAGTGCCCGCCGCTTGTCGAGCCGGAGCATGCGCTGACCACGATGCTCTCCGTCATCTGGTTCGCGCGCTCCGAGGACATCGAGGTCTGCAACCTCCTCAGCGAGCAGGAACTGCTCACCACCTGGTGCATCAGCGCGAGCGCGCGCTGCGGAGCGGCGCGCCTCTTCGAGACTGGCATCGGAGACGGCGGCCGCGTTCACTACGCGGACGCCGAGCGCACGCTCTTCCTCGTCGGCTCCCCGACGCTGGCGCGCCTGATCGAAGGCCAGCGACTGGCGCAGGCGCTGTTCGCCGTCGGCTTCGTCGTCGACGCAGACAAGCCGCGCGGTCGCCGCACTGGTGTTGCCTCATCCGCCACTGCCGAGGAGGCCGCAGCGTGAGCCCCCTGACCGAAGTGCAGACCGAGCTGCAGATCGCGGTCAGCCGCGCGGAGACGCGCGCCTCCGACCTGACCGCGCGTCTGGGCCGCCGCCCGCGCGGCATGCAGGACGCGGGCGACCTGCTCGACCACCGCGCCGCCGTCACCGGCGACATCGCCGACGCGCTGGACCGAGTCCAGCCGGGCCTTGGCGTGCAGTGGTTCCGCGCGCTCTACCCCGAAGTCGAGTTCGAGGCTGACCTGCCGTGATCAACCACGACGCCGCGCCCGAGGCGGGCGCCAAGTACATCTGCGAGCCGCAGCAGCGGCTGATGCGCCTGATCCACACCCTCAAGGGGCACGAGATCGAGGGCATGACGCCCGGCGACATCGCCAAGCACAACAAGTGCAGCCCGAGCCAGGTCACGCGCGACCTGGCCAACCTCAAGCACTTCGGCTACGCCGAGCAGATCCCCATCACCAACCGCTGGCGCCTGGGCCCCGCGGTCGTGCAGATCGCGATGGCCCACATGACCGCCCTCGACCGGGCCGAGCGCCGGCTCGACGAGATCAAGAACCGCTTTTCAAGGAATCTCAACGATGGCTGATCCCCAGTACGAGCTGCAGAAGTCCCTCGGCAAAGCCGAGGGCCATTTCCTGACGATGGGCGCGAGCCTGCTCTTCACCGGCGAATCCGTGCGCCGTCTGGTCGCCAGCGGCGCGAAGACCCTGGCCACGGATGCGGTCGGCGGCGACATCCTTCGCGTGCTGCTGGTGCGCTTCGCTGAAGACGTGCTTGCCGCCGTGCGTGGCGGAGCCGACGTGTCGGACGCCTTGCTCGCCGTCATGCGCAGCCAGCTCGGCCAACAAACCATCGACGCCCAGATGCAGGCGACCTACGGCCCCATCACCGACGAGGAGGCCTGAGCGATGGCCCGCCCCAAGAACCCGACGACGCCCGTCGTGCCCGCGGACCTGGACCCGCAGGCGGTGCAGGCGAGCACCGAAGCCCTGAACACCCTGAGCCTCGCGTCCGAGGTCGCGCTGCTGCAGAGCGATCTTTTCCGCGCCGTCGGGCAGATCGAATCGGCTCATTTCCTGGAAACCGTTTCCACGCGCGTGATCGGCGAAGCCTACGTCAAAGCACGCTCTTCACTGGAGAAACTGGGCTCGTTCACCCTTCGCAAGGCAGACGGAACGAGTGAAACCGTTTCCACCATCGAAGCCTTCTGTGAACTCGTGATGCCGGTTTCCGGGCGTCGCTGCCGCCAGATCGTGCAGGCCATGCACACCCTGGGCCCGGCGCTCTTCGAGCAGGCCGAGCAGATGGGCCTCGGCCACCGCAACTACGTGGCGATCAGGGCCTTGCCGAGCGACATGCAGGACGAGATGAAGGCCGTGATCGCCTCCGGCGACCGTGACCAGGTGCTGACGCTGCTCGAGGAACTCGCCGCGCGCAACGCCTCGTTGACCGCCTCGCACAACGACCTCGAGAAGGCCGCTGCCGCGAAGGACAAGATCATCGCCAAGAAGAACGCCAAGCTCGACCAGCTGGCCGAGGCCGAGGAGATACGCCGCAACGGCACGCCCGACGAGCGAGAGAAGCAACAGATCGCCGACCTGCGCGACGCCGGCATCGCCGCCGAGCTGGCGCTGCAGCGGCTTGTCACCTGCGTGGCAGAGGTCATGAACGCCCCCGCCACCGAGGCCGCCGAGCTGCAGGCGCGCCAGACCCTGGACTTCATCGCCCAGCGCCTGGCCGACCTGTGCGCCGATGCGCACGTCGCCGTCGACGTGCTCGGCGAGCGCGTGGAGCCCGGCTGGCGCCGCCAGATCACCGACCTGGTCGCTGCCGCCGCGCAGGCCGCCAACGGCAAGCGGGGAGGGCGGGCATGAGCACGGCCACCAAGCCCACAGCGGCCGTGCCGGACACGGCCGAGGGGTGCTGGGTCGCCGCCTGCGCGGACCTGCGCAAGCGCGTCACGCCCTACGAGCTGTCCCGCCTGCGCCGCGCCTTCATGGCCGGGCTGTGCTACGGCGCGCGCATGGCGATCGAGATCGAGAGCACCCCGGACGAAGACGAGCGGCGCCGCGCGGCCGAGCAACTCATGGACGAGCTCGCGTCGATCGCCATCGAGCCGGCATTCGGCACGCCGCCCTCGCACCTCTCTTGATTCCGTCACGCAATCAAGCCCCCACCACCTACCCATGAGCGCACTCAATCCGACCGAGTTCGACGTGCTCGCCCAGGCGCGCGAGCAGTTGCTGCGCGCCGGGCGCGGCGGCAAGGCGCCCATCCTGCAGCGCGTTGCGGCGACGCTCGGCTGCAGCGTGCAGACGGCCTACCGCAAGCTCGGGCAGGCCGGCCTGGAAACCGGACGCAAGCGCCGCCGCGATGCCGGCGAGTGCGTGCTGGCCGCCGACGAGCTCAAGCTCGTGGCCGGCGTGCTGGCCGCGAGCATGAACCAGAAGGGCCAGCGCATGCCGGTGGCCACAGCCCTGGACATGCTGCGCGCCAGCGGCCAGCTCACCGCCGAGGTGAGCGAGAGCACCGTGGGCCGCCAGCTCTACGCGCGCCACCTGCACCCAGAGCAGCTCGCCAGCCCAACGCCCAGCGTGCAGATGGTGAGCCTGCACCCCAACCACGTCTGGCAGATCGACAGCACCACCGGCGCCTACTACTACCTGCCCGGCGGCCGCTTGCGTTGGATGCCCGAGGACCAGTTCTACAAGAACAAGGTCGAGAACCTGGTCAAGGCCAGCAGCGACCTGCTGACCCGCTACGCGGCGACGGACCACACGAGCCACGCCTTCCGCTGCCGCTACTACCTCGGCGGCGAGAGCGCGGAGAACCTGCTCGACTTCGTCTGCTGGGCGATGTGGAAGCAGGACGAATGCCCCATGCACGGCGTGCCGCTCATGCTGGTGATGGACCCGGGCGCGGCCAACAAGAGCCAGCTCATGCGCAACTTCGCCACCACGGTGGGGTTCCGGCTCGAGCACCACGCCGCGGGTGCTGCGCGCGTGACCGGCTCGGTCGAGAAGACGCACGACCTGGTGCGCATGCATTTCGAGTCGAGGTTCCGCTTCCTCGACCCGCGCGAGGTCACTCTCGACAAGCTCAACGAGCAGATCGAGGAATGGACGGTGAGCTACTGCGCCACGCGCACGCACAGCCGCCACGGGCGCACGCGCTTCGGCGCCTGGATGGCGATCACGCCAGAGCAGCTTCGCGTGCCGGCGAGCCTCGAGGCGCTGCGCAACGCCGCGGTACGCCACCCCGAGACGCGGCGCGTCGACAACGACCGCACCGTGCGCTACGACGGGCGTCGCTACGACCTCTCGCAGGTGCCCGGCGTGGTGCCGGCGCTGAACGTGACGCTGCAGGTCAACGTCTTCCGCCACCCGGCGATCGACGTGCGCTTCGTCTGCCCCGACACCGGGGAGGAGAGCTGGCACGTCGTCGAGCCGGCGAAGGTGACGGAGTGGGGCTTCCGCGAGGGCGGCCCGGTCTGGGGCGAGGACATGCGCACCGCGGCGCACAGCGTGGTCGACGAGCATCGCAACGCCCTCAACCGGCAGGCCTACAAGACCGGCGACGGGCTGCCGACGCAGGAGGAGGCACAGCGCGCGCGCAAGGCGCATGCGCAGGCCTACGCCGGCATCGTCGACGCGATGGCCGACGTGAAGGCCACGCCCGCGCCCGCCTACCTGCCGCGCCGCGCCACGACGCTGCCGATGGGCGAGCGCAAGGTGCAGGCGCAGCGGCTGAACCACGTCGACGCCGCAAAGCGCTTGCGCCAGATGATGGGCGAGGCCTACCAGCCCGCCGTCTACCTCCACCTGCAGCAGCAGCACCCCGAGGGCGTGCCCGAGGACGAGCTGGAATCGATCGCCGCGCTCTTCACCACGGGCGCCGCGGACGCGCCAGACCAGTCCGTGGACCACGGCCTGCGCGTGATCGGCGGAGGCGCTGCATGAGCATCCAAGGACGCCTGCAGCTCAGCGTGGCCATGCGTGTCTTCGACGTGAGCCTGACCGAGCTGGCCGCCGCGGTGCGCATCTCGCGCAGCTCGCTCTACAGCCTGGCCACGCATGGCGTATGGCCCGCGCGCAAGGACCCGGCGGTGCTGGCCGCGCAACTTCGCGACGCGATGCGCGAGCGCGGCGCGACCGCCGAAGACCTCGAGGACCTCTTCGAGCGCGTGCCGCATGCGCCGCCTGCCACGGCGCACGCCACCGATGAGACCACCCAGCCCGCCGGCAGGCGCCGCAGGCGCAGCGCGGCGGCCACTGCCGATCAATCCACCGACAAGGAAGAGGACGACACCATGCTCCTGTCCAAGCAGGCCCTCACGCCGCAGGCGCGGCGGCACTTCAAGCTCTTCACCAACCCCTTCGACGGCGAGGTGACGACCGACGAGCAGATGTTCGTCGGCGACGACATCGCCTACGTGCGCGAGGCCACCTGGCAGTGCGCGCAGACGGGCGGCTTCGTCGCCGTCTGCGGCGAGAGCGGCGCCGGCAAGACGACGCTGCAGGCCGACCTCGAGGCGCGCCTGGAGCGCGACCCGCGCGGCGTGCTCGTCATCAAGCCGAGCGTGCTCGGCATGGAGGAGAGCGACACGCGGGGCGAGACGCTCAAGAGCGCCGACATCCTGCACGCGATCTGCAGCCAGCTCGACCCTCTGAACCCGGTGCCGCAGAAGCTGCAGGCGCGCACGGTGCGCGCGCGCAAGCTGCTCTCGGGCAGCGCGCAGGCGGGAAATCTGCACCTGCTGGTGATCGAGGAGGCGCACGCGATGCCGGACGCAGCGCTCAAGCAACTCAAGCGCCTGCACGAGATGCGCGAGGGCCGCCGCCCGCTGCTTGGCATCCTGCTGCTGGCGCAGCCCGAGCTGAAGATGCGCCTGGCCGCGGGCCTGCGCAGCGGCTCGCTGCGCGAGGTGGCGCAGCGCTGCGAGATCGTCGAGCTGCTGCCGCTGGACGGCGACCTCAAGCCCTACCTCGAACGCCGCGCCGCGGCGGCGAACGTGCGCCTGGCCGCGCTCATCGACGACCAGGCGGTGGAGCAGCTGCGCACGCGCCTCACGCGCAAGCTGGGCAGCGCGGCGGTGAGCATGTGCTACCCGCTGGCCGTCAACAACCTGGTCACGCGCGCGCTGAACCAGGCCGCCGAGCTCGGCGTGCCGCTGGTCACGCGCGATGTCGTCAACGCAGTCTGAGAGCCTGGGGGAAGGCACATGGGCAAGCATCGACACGAGCGCGCGGACGCGCTGACCGAGGTGTTGCAGACCGTCGCGCTGTGCGTGGCGATCGTCGTCCTGATCATGGTCGGCGCCCTGATCGACCGCAGCGGCGAGGTCGAGGATGCGCAGCTCGCCGCGCAGGCCGAGCAGCGCCAGCAGGAGGCCCGGGCCGCGCGCGTGCAGGCGCTGCGCGAGGCCTTCGAGGCCGGCCTCGACGAGGGCCTCGAGCGCGCCCGCTGGCTGGCCGCGCAGGAGGCCAGGCCGTGAGCGCGCCGGGCCGCTCCCAAGCGCTCACCCCGCAGCGCGCAGCGCGGAGGGTTGTCAAGTGAGCGCGCCGGGCCGCTCCCAAGCGCTCACCACGCAGCGCGCAGCGCGGAGGGTTGGCAAGTGAGCATACGGCGCAAGATCACGCCTGCAAGCCCCTTCGGCTGGCTGCTGGGCCTGCGCAAGCCGCCGGTGCTGCCGGTGACGGCGTCGATGCAGCTCGTCGTCTGCGGGCGCCGCGTGAGCGATGCGCGGCAACTGCGCCCGCTCGTCGGCGAGGATGACGTGGCCGACGGCGCCGAGCGCGACCTGGCGCTGGCCATGCGCCGCAAGCTCACCACCGAGCTGCGCCGCATCGCCGCGCAAGCCGCCGACAAGCGTTGGCGCGACAAGCAGCGCGCCCGCGGCGAGGCCATCGCCACGCGCTCGCCGGAGAAGCAGGCCGAGTACTCGCGCCGCTACTACGAGCGCCACCGCGACCGCGTCATCGCGATGGCCGCGGACGCGCACAAGCGCCGCTACCACGCGGACCTGGAGGCATCGCGCGCGAGGGCTCGCGACTACTACGCGAAAAACCGCGAGCAGATCCTTGCCAAGCAGCGCGCGGCCAAGGCGCGCCTCGCGAAGCAGCAACGCGCTGACGCCGCGCCGGCCGCCGAGGCCGAGGGCTGAGCCGATGAGCCTGCGCATTGCCTGCCCCTGCTGCGCGGCCGAGCTGTCGCTGGACGCGCTGCTCACGCACGAGCAGGCGCGCCGCGCGGTGGCGCGCCTGGCCCAGGTGAGCCTGCCCTTCGGCGCGCTGACGCTGCGCTACATGGCTCTGTTCAAGCCGGCGAGCCGGGCGCTGTCGATCGAGCGCATGGTGCGGCTGATCGACGAGCTGCTGCCCGACATCGAGCGCCGCGCGGTGACGCGCCACGGCCGCGACTGGCCCGCCGACCTGGAGACCTGGCGCGCGGCGATGCAGATCGTCGTGGCCATGCGCGACGAGGGCACGCTGCGCCTGCCGCTGACTGGCCACGGTCTGCTCTACCAGGTCATCGCCAACCTGCAGGACAAGGCCGAGGCGCAGGCCGAGCGCACGCACGAGGCGGCGCGCCGCCAGCGCCGCGAGGCCGGCGCCCGTGGCGTGGCGCCGCGCGACCTCTCGGCGATGGCCGCCGACGTGGCCAGCTCGCCGATGCCGCTGGACGCGACCGGCGCCCCGGCCGTGCCGCCGCCGTCCTACGCGGGCCCAAGCCGCGCGGCGCTTGCGCTGCGCGCGCAGATCGAGGCCGCCCAGGCCGCCCGCGCCAACGCACCGTCGCCGACACCCGAAGGAGCCTCCCGTGAATGACGCCGAGCTGACGCACATCGCCCTCATCAACGAGCTGTCGCAGCACCTCGGCCAAGGCCGCGGCATCCGCGCCGACGAGCTGGCGCAGGCGCTGCACATCACGCCGCGGCGCCTGCGCCTGGCGATCAGCCGCGCGCGCGAGGAGGGATTCAGCATCTGCGGCCACCCGCGCACCGGCTACTACATGCCAGAGACCGCGGCCGAGCTCGAGCGCGCCTGCGCCTTCCTCCACGCCCGAGCGATGCACAGCCTGCGCCTGCTGGCGCGCATGCGCCGCGTGGCGCTGCCCGTGCTGATGGGCCAGCTCCTGCTCGCGCAGGGCTGAGCCACGAGCCTCCATCCCCTTCGTCCACCCACCCAACCACCACCAACGGAGAGCCCCATGAGCCTCGACGTGATCGACACCAAGGCGCGCGTCTACGCCGACGCGCGCGACCGCCTGCAGGCCGCCGTGGCCGAGCTGCAGGCGGCGATGGACGCGCTCAAGCGCGACCACCTGCCCGCGATCAAGCGCCACCTGCGCCGCGCCTTCGAGCACGAGAACGAGCTGCGCGCGCTGGTCGAGCAGGCACCGCACCTCTTCGTGAAGCCCCGCACCGTCGTGCTGCACGGCATCCAGCTCGGCTTCGAGAAGGGCAAGGGGCAGATCGTCTTCGGCGACGCCGACACCGTCGTCAACCTGATCAGGAAGAAGCTGCCCGACCTGGCCGACACCCTGATCGTGGCCAAGTACACGCCGATGAAGAAGGGCCTCGCGCAGCTCTCGGCGCAGCAACTGAAGGCCATCGGCTGCACCGTCGAAGGCACCGAGGACCGCGTCATCGTGCGCGCGGTTGACAGTGCCGTCGACAAGCTCGTGAACGCCCTGCTCAAGAGCCTGGGCGACGAGAAGGCCCTGGCCGAGGCGGAGGCGATCTGATGCGACACCGCATGCCGGCCGCGGTTGGATGCGTAAGGCCGGTGGGACAAGCGGCAGGTGTCCCGGCGCCGCGGGCGGCACGAAGCGCCCACGGACGAACAACCACCGCAGCCCGCGGCCGCCTTACCTTTCAGGCGGCTGAGCGTGCCGGTTCCGCCGGGGTGTCCGCAACACCCCGGCGCTTGTCAAGGGACGCAATGGCGAACTTTGCTGAAACTTCGGGTTCGCCACTGTCACAAGAGACTGCCATGACGCCACTGCCAGCACGACTCGAGATCAACACAAGCGGCTCCTGGGCGCTGCTGTGCATCTTCGACATGAACGACAAGACCGCCACCAACGTGATCCTGCGCACCGTCGAGCGCCTGCTCCTCGTGTTGCACGCCCACGCCACCCCTCGCCGCAAAGGCGTCCTGCGGGTGCGCGTCGTCCCGGCCGACCCGAGGGTGCGCGGGCGCATGGGCTACTCGCTGGAGAAGAGGTGGGAGGTGACGGCGGAGAGGGCGTGATGGCGGTCGCGACTTCTCCCCGCCTCGCCGCCCGTCGCAACGACCTGGCGGCGATCCACATCGCCAAGGCGCAGCTCGGCCTGAGCGACGACGAGTATCGCGACCTGCTGAGCACGGTCTGCCCGGGCATCCGCTCGGCGGCGGACCTGGACGTGAGCGGCCGGCGCCGCTTCCTCGCCCATCTGCAGGCCTGCCTGCGCGGCCACGGCAAGGCCCAGCCGCAGCGGCTGATCAGGAAGCCGCTGAGCGAGCCGCAGCGCCTCATGTGGTCCCTGTGGATGCAGCTTGCCGACGCCGGCCTCGTGCGCGCGCGCAGCATGGCGGCGCTTGCCGCCTACGCACGCCGCCAGACCGGCGTCGAGCGCCTCGAGTGGCTCAACAAGCACCAGGAGCACCTCGTCATCGAGACTCTGAAGAAGTGGCTCGCCCGGGCCGCGGAAGGAGCCAAGACATGAGCGAGCGCGACGACGTGCCGGAGTTCATCGAGGCGCTGACGCGCATCGCCAGCGAGCAGCTCGTCGACCGCCTGGGCCTGCCGCGGGAGACCGCCTCGGAGGTCGCCCGCCGCATCGCCAACCGGGTCTGCGCCGAGTACGCGCGGCGCACCATCTACGTGCCCGTCGACTACGACCCGCGCAACCGCGACATCTACGACCGCTACCACCGCCAGGGCCGCGCCGCGCGCCCCTGCACGCCCGACCGCATCCGCGAGCTGGCGGCCGACTACAGCCTCACCGAGCGGCGCATCTACGAGATCATCCGCGACATGCGCGAAGCCGACCAGGCCGCCCGCCAGGGCGTGCTGCCGGGCCTCGAGCAGGAGCCGGCCGATGCTTGAGCACTGGATCGTCACCTACTGGACCGGCGCCAAACTCTGCCGCTCCACCGTCCAGGCCAACGACTACGGCCAGCTCCAGGACGCGCTGGGCCGCCTGGGCATCCTGCTGCAGAATCTGGTCAGCCTCGAGCGCCTTCCCGACGCCCGCTGACCCCCGCCGAGGGCCTGGGAAGGCCCCTCCGCCCGTCTTTCCCCACACGCAAGCCGTTTTAACCGCGGCCCGTTTTCTTCCTGTCTCCTCCGCCCTCTTCCGGCCTTGTTTCTCACAACGTCACCGGATGTTTCTCACTCCCCGTCACGCGGCGGCTTCGAGATCGTCGACAAGCTCGCGCGCAAGGAGATCTTCATCGAAGGCG
>CAUJJO010000053.1 GCA_963205125.1 Pseudomonadota bacterium
GCGGGTTCGAGGTAGGGCAGCAGCAGGCCCAGCACGTGCTGGGCGCCGCGGCGCAGGGCGGCTTCTTCCTGGCCGGGTTCGAGCGCGCGGCGCGGGTCGCGCACGTACTCGTAGCTCAGCCAGTAGGTGCCGAGCACGAGCATCGTGGTGGCCAGTGGCGCGGTCTCGGCGTCGTCGGCGTGCAGGGCGCCGGCGCGCCTGAGGCCGTCGACGAGCTGGCGCAGCGCCTCTTCGCGGCGGCTGAGCATCGCGGCCATCCGCGTCTCGAGGTGGCGGTTCTTGCTCAGCAGGTCGTTGAGATCGCGGTAGAGGAAACGGTAGTCCCAGCAGCGCTCGAAGAGCAGGTGCAGGAAGAGCCAGGCGTCCTCGACGTTCGTCACCTCGGCGGCCGCGGGCAGGATCTCGGCCAGCGCGCGTTCGTGGCGGTCGACGAGGGCGTTGACGAGCTCGTCCTTGGCCGGGTAGTGGTAGTAGAGGTTGCCCGGGCTGATGCGCAGCTCGCTCGAGATCAGCGTCGTGCTGACGTTGGGCTCGCCGAAGCGGTTGAAGAGCGCAAGCGTCACCTCGAGGATGCGTTCGGCGGTGCGGCGGGGCTTCTTCGGCTCGGGCATGGCGGCATCGGCATCGGCGGCGACCTTGGCGTTGGCGTTGGCAGCGGGCTCAACGAGGGGCATTCATTCTGGCATCGGCAGCCGCGCGCCGTGCTTCCTACAATTTCGCGCTTCATGAATGCCGCCGTCGCCGTCCGCTTCGACCACGTCGCCAAGACCTTTCGCAGTGCCGAGGGCACGCTGCGCGCGCTGGACGAGGTGAGCTTCGACATCCGCGAGGGCGAGTTCTTCGGCCTGCTCGGGCCCAACGGCGCGGGCAAGACGACGCTCATCTCCATCCTCGCGGGCCTTGCGCGCGCCAGCAGCGGCCGCGTCACGGTGCTCGGCCACGATGTCGTCGCCGACTACGCGGCGGCGCGGCGACAGCTGGGCATCGTGCCGCAGGAGCTGGTGTTCGACCCCTTCTTCAGCGTGCGCGAGACGCTGCGCATCCAGAGCGGCTACTTCGGCGTGCGCGGCAACGACGCCTGGATCGACGAGCTGCTGGCCGAGCTCGGCCTCTCCGACAAGGCCGGGGCCAACATGCGCCAGCTCTCCGGCGGCATGAAGCGCCGCGTGCTGGTGGCGCAGGCGCTGGTGCACCGGCCGCCGGTGATCGTGCTCGACGAACCGACGGCCGGCGTCGACGTCGAGCTGCGCCAGACGCTGTGGCACTTCATCGCGCGGCTCAACCGCCAGGGCCACACGGTGCTGCTGACGACGCACTACCTCGACGAGGCGGAGGCGCTGTGCCACCGCATCGCCATGCTCAAGCTCGGCCGCCTGGTCGCGCTGGACCGCACCTCGGCGCTGCTCTCGGGCGCCGCCGGCACGGTGCTCGCGTTCAAGACCGACGCGGCCTTGCCGCCGCGGCTGGCGGCCACGGCGCGCGTGACCGGGCGCATCGTCCAACTGCGCGTGCCGGACGCAGGCGCCGTCGAGCAGACGCTGGCCGCCCTGCGCGAAGCCGGCGTGCACGTCGAGGACCTGGAGATCCGCCGCCCCGACCTCGAGGACGTCTTCGTGCACACGATGAACCAGGGCCTGGGCGTGCAGCACCCGGCCGGGATCGCCGCATGACGCTGGCCGGCGCGGGCACGCTGTTCCGCAAGGAGGTGCTGCGCTTCTGGAAGGTCGGCTTCCAGACGGTGGCCGCACCGGTGCTGACCTCGGTGCTGTACCTGCTCATCTTCGGGCAGGTGCTGGAGGACCGCGTCGAGGTCTTCCCCGGCGTGCGCTACACGAGCTTCCTGATCCCCGGCCTCGTGATGATGAGCGTGCTGCAGAACGCCTTCGCCAACAGCAGCAGCTCGCTGATCCAGAGCAAGATCACCGGCAACCTCGTCTTCCTGCTCGTCTCGCCGCTGTCGCACGGCGCCTGGTTCGTCGCCTACGTCGGCGCGGCGATGCTGCGCGGGCTGATGGTCGGCGTCGGCGTGCTGCTGGTCACCGCTTGGGCGGCGCCGCTGCAAGCGCAGCAGCCGGGGTGGATCCTCGTCTTCGCGCTGCTGGGTGCGGCCATCCTCGGCGCGCTCGGCCTCATCGCCGGCCTGTGGGCGGAGAAGTTCGACCAGATGGCGGCGTTCCAGAACTTCATCGTGATGCCGATGACCATGCTCTCGGGCGTCTTCTACTCGGTGCAGTCGCTGCCGCCGCTGTGGCTGGCGGTGAGCCACCTCAACCCCTTCTTCTACATGATCGACGGCTTTCGCCGCGGCTTCTTCGGCCACAGCGACGTCTCGCCCTGGCTGAGCCTGGCCGTCGTCGGCGGCTGCTTCGTCCTCGTCGCCGCGCTCGCGCTGGAGCTGCTGCGCCGCGGCTACAAGCTGCGAGCCTGAGCGACAATGCCCGCTGTCCCAGGAGCCCCTTGCCATGAGTGAGTTTTCCGCCGGCCGCGCCGCCGACGACAAGCCGGCCAAGCCCGAGAAGAGCGAACGCGGCGGCCTCTCCGAGCGCCTGGCGCTCGAATCGCGCTTCGTGCTCGTCTTCGGCGAGATCGACGACAAGCTCGCGCGCTCGGTCTGCGAGCGCCTGATCCTGCTCGCGCAGGACAGCGACGCGCCGATCCAGATGCTGATCTCGAGCCCGGGCGGCCACGTCGAGAGCGGCGACGCCGTGCACGACATGATCCGCTTCGTGCGCGCGCCGGTGACCTGCATCGGCACCGGCTGGGTCGCCAGTGCGGCCACGCACATCTTCCTCGCCGCGCCGCGCGAGCGGCGGCTGTGCCTGCCCAACACGCGCTTCATGATCCACCAGCCCGCAGGCGGCGCCGGCGGCCGCGCCACCGACATCGCCATCCAGGCCAAGGAGATCATCAAGGTGCGCGAGCGCTTAGCCGGCGTGATCGCCCGCGAGACCGGCCAGCCCGCCGAGAAGGTGCGTGCCGACATGGAACGCGACTACTGGATGACGGCCGAGGAGGCGATCGCCTACGGCATCGCCTCGCGCGTCATCGTGAACCAGAAGGAGCTCGGCTGAAGCCATGGGTGA
>CAUJJO010000054.1 GCA_963205125.1 Pseudomonadota bacterium
GCCTGAGGCTTGACGGGCCGGCGGCACCGCCGCGTCAATCGGCGGCCGACAGCCCCTCGAACAACTCCTCCATCGGCAGGCTGAGCCCGACGCTGGCCAGCTGCAGCGCGTCTGCGCCGGTCTGGTCGTGCAGCTCGAAGAGCTCGCGCTCGTTGCGGCGGAAGACCTCGACGCGGCGCGTGTCGGGGTCGACGAGGAGGTACTCTCGCAGGCTCGCCAGTTGCCGGTAGGCGGCGAACTTGAGGCCGCGATCGAAGGCCTGTGTCGAATCCGAGAGCACTTCCGCCACGAGGACGGGGTGACGGAAGATCTGCTCGGTGGCGAGGTCGCGCGCGTCGCAGGTGACGAAGACGTCGGGGTAGAAGACGGCGTCGTCGGCGACCTGCAGCTTCATGCTCTCGACGAAGGCGCGGCAGCCGCTGCCCCTGAGATGCGACTTGAGTGCGCCCGCCAGGTTGAGCGTGACGATGCCGTTGATGCGCCGCCCGCCGACCCTCGCGAAGAACTCGCCGCGATAGAACTCGTGGCGTTGCTCCTGCGTCTCCTCCCACGCGAGGTAGTCGGCAAGCGTTGGTTTCCGGGCGGGCAGGGCCATGCCGGCAGTGTAGCGATCCGACCCGCCCGGCGCCTGCCCGACGCGTACCCGACGTGTACCCGAGTCGCTGCGATCTCGGTGTTTTCCCTTGGATGATTCCTTCTTTCCCCAGGAACGGGCAAGCTTTGTCAGCCTGCGTTGGCTACGCGTCAGAGCAAGGTCAGTCCTTCGCTGAAAGATGCGGGTTCGGGCGCAGCGCCGTTCGTGCCATGTCGCCGTTGTCTGGAAGGAGACCGTCAATGCAAGCCGACCTGACGCAGCGAATCGCTGCGCATCCCAAATACCAGGAACTCAAGCGCAAGCGAAGCAGCTTCGGCTGGGTGCTGACCGTCGCGATGCTGGTCGTGTACTACGGCTTCATCCTGCTCGTGGCCTTCGACAAGGAGCTGCTGGCCACGCGCCTGGGCCAGGGCGTCACGACCTGGGGCATGCCGATCGGGCTGGTGGTGATCCTCTTCACGATCGCCATCACCGCGGTCTACGTACGCCGGGCGAACAAGGAGTTCGACCAGCTCTCCGACGACATCAACCGCGAGGTGCTGAAGTGAGATCCTCCTCCAAGCTCGTACTCGGCACCGCCGCGCTCTGCGGTGCCGCCTTCGCCAGCGTGGCCCTGGCCGCCGGCGGCGACCTCGGCCAGGTCGAGAAGCAGGCGACCAACTGGACGGCCATCGGCATGTTCGGCGTGTTCGTCCTCTTCACGCTGTGGATCACCAAGTGGGCGGCCTCGCGCACCAAGAGCGCGGCCGACTTCTACACCGCGGGCGGCGGCATCACCGGCTTTCAGAACGGCCTGGCGATCGCCGGCGACTACATGTCGGCGGCCTCCTTCCTCGGCATCTCGGCGGCCGTCATGGCCACCGGCTTCGACGGCCTGATCTACTCGATCGGCTTCCTCGTGGGCTGGCCGGTCGTGACCTTCCTGCTGGCCGAGCGGCTGCGCAACCTCGGCAAGTTCACCTTCGCCGACGTCGCCGCCTTCCGCTTCTCGCAGACGCCGGTGCGCGTGTTCGCCGCCAGCGGCACGCTGGTGGTCGTGGCCTTCTACCTGATCGCGCAGATGGTCGGCGCCGGGCAGCTCATCAAGCTGCTGTTCGGCCTGGACTATATGTATGCCGTCGTCATCGTCGGCGTGCTGATGATGGTCTACGTGCTCTTCGGCGGCATGACGGCCACCACCTGGGTGCAGATCATCAAGGCCATCATGCTGCTGGGCGGCGCGACCTTCATGGCCTTCATGGTGATGGCCGAATTCGGCTTCAGCCCCGAGGCGATGTTCGCGAAGTCGGTGCAGATCAAGACCGACCTGGCGGCGCAGGCCGGCAAGTCGCCCGAGGAGGCGGCCAAGATCGGCTTCTCGATCATGGGCCCGGGCGGCTTCGTGAAGGACCCGATCAGCGCGATCAGCTTCGGCATGGCGCTGATGTTCGGCACCGCCGGGCTGCCGCACATCCTGATGCGCTTCTTCACCGTGCCGAACGCCAAGGAAGCGCGCAAGTCGGTGCTGTGGGCGACGACCTGGATCGGCTACTTCTACGTGCTGACCTTCATCATCGGCTTCGGCGCGATCGTCTTCGTGCTCACCAACCCGGGCTTCCTCGACGCCAAGGGCGGCCTGCTGGGCGGCAGCAACATGGCCGCGGTGCACCTGGCCAACGCGGTCGGCGGCAACGTCTTCCTCGGCTTCATCTCGGCGGTGGCCTTCGCGACCATCCTGGCGGTGGTGGCCGGCCTCACGCTCTCGGGCGCCAGCGCCGTCTCGCACGACCTCTACGGCACGGTGATCAAGGGCGGCAAGTCCGACAGCGCGAGCGAGCTCAAGGTCTCGCGCATCACCACAGTGATTCTGGGCATCGTCGCCGTCATCCTGGGCATCGCCTTCGAGAAGCAGAACATCGCCTTCATGGTGAGCCTGGCCTTCGCGATCGCCGCCTCGGCCAACTTCCCGGTGCTGCTGATGAGCGTGCTGTGGAAGGGCTGCACGACGCGCGGCGCGGTGATCGGCGGCTTTCTCGGCCTGATCAGCTCGGTGGGCCTGACGGTGGTCTCGCCCGCGGTGTGGGAAGCCACGCTCGGCAACCCCAAGGGCTCGGCCTGGTTCCCCTACACGAGCCCGGCGCTCTTCAGCATGACGATCGGCTTCGTCGGCATCTGGCTGTTCTCGGTGCTCGACAACAGCAAGCGCGCGGCGCAGGACAAGGCCGGCTTCCTGGCGCAGCAGGTGCGTTCCGAGACCGGCATCGGCGCGGCCGGCGCCTCCGGGCATTGACGCCCGTGGCGTGAGCGCGGGTCCCTGAGCGGGACCCCGAGGGGCCGCGAGTCCGCCACGGGCTTGCGGTCCTTTTCCTTTCTGCCCGAGCGAGGTCCGAGGTCGATGAGCCCTGCCGATCCCCAGCGCGAGATGCTCTCGCTGATGACCGCCCGCGTGCGCGACACCTTCGTGCGCAAGCCGCCGGTGCTCGACGGCGCGATCGACCTCGTCAGCGCCTGCCGCGAGCTGGCCGCGCAGCGCGCGACCGCCGCCCTCGTGAAGGACGTGCAGGACGGCGCCGAGCGCCTGGGCATCTTCACGACCACCGACCTGCGCGACGCGCTGCTGCGCGAGCGGCCGCCGCAGCAGCTGCCGCTGCGCGAGGTGGCGCGCTTCTCGCTGATCGAGGTGCAGGCCGACGCCGAGGTCTTCGAGGCGCTGTGGCTGATGGTGCACCACCACGTGCACCGGGTGCTGGTGCGCGATGGCGAGCAGGTGCTGGGCCTGCTCGGCCAGCTCGACCTGGTGAGCTTCGTCGCCAACCATTCCTACCTGGCGGCGCAGCAGATCGAGCATGCGCAGGGTGTGGCCGAACTCGGCGCGGCGGCGCGGCGCATCGACGAGATGATCGCCCTGCTGCACGGCAGCGGCGTGCGCGTCGAGCGCATCGCGCGCATCGTCACCGAGCTCAACCGACGGCTCTTCGCGCGCCTGTGGGCGCTGCTGGCGCCGCCCGAACTGGCCGCCAACAGCTGCCTGCTGGTGATGGGCAGCGAGGGCCGGGGCGAGCAGATCCTGAAGACCGACCAGGACAACGCGCTGCTGCTGCGCGACGGCTTCGCGTTCGAAGGGCTTGCCGGCGTGGCCACGCACTTCGCTGCGGCGCTGGCCGAGTTCGGCTACCCACCCTGCCCGGGCGGGATCATGGTGACGAACCCGCGCTGGCGCCAGCCGCTGGCGGGCTTTCGCGAATCGCTGCGCCAGTGGCTCTACGGCCACGACCCTGAGGGGCCGATGAACCTGGCGATCTTCTTCGACGCCGCCGCCGTGGCCGGCGACGCGAGCCTGCTGGCGGCTGCGCGCGACCATCTCGATGCGCTGCTCTCGGGGCAGGACCAGTACCTGGCGCGCTTTGCCGCCGCGGCCGACCAGTTCAAGGAGCCGGGCAACTTCTGGACGCGCCTGGCCGGCGGGCGCAAGGCGCGCGACGAGACGCCGCTGGACCTGAAGAAGCTCGGCACCTTCCCGATCGTGCACGGCGTGCGGGCGCTGGCGCTGCAGCACCATGTGCGCGAGCAGGGCACGGCCGCACGCCTGCAGGCCCTGCAGGCCGCGGGCCACCTCGACGCGACGCTTGCGCGCGACCTGCTCGATGCGCTGCACTTCCTGATGGGCTTGCGCCTGACGCACCAGCTGCGCCAGCGCGCCGGGGGCGCGCTGCCGGGCAACGAGGTCCGCGCATCGGAGCTGGGCGCGCTCGAGCGCGAGCCGCTGCACGACGCGCTGGCCATCGTGAAGCGCTTCCGCGCCTTCCTGCGCCAGCATTTCCACCTCGACCGGCTGTAGGGCTGGACAGGGCCGGCGCGTGCTCCGAACCTCATTCGCGATCGGCGAGCCGCAGCGGGCGCCGGTTCTCGAAGACCTCGGCGATGTCGTCGGAGATGAGGCCGTCCGCCAGCCCCTTCACGACGACGAATGGCGGCATCAGGGGATCGGAGAACCGATAGCGTTGATTGCGGGGTTCGCCGAAGCGCTCCAGCACGCGTCGCCGCTGTGCGTCGCAGAAGGCGTTCATGTGGAAGGCGAAGGTTGTCGGGGCATAGTTCTTCCCGGGCAGGACGCGGGCGAGGGGTGCGGTGACGGCGGCTTGCTGGAAGGCGCCCAGCTCGTCGGTACGTGCCAGCGCGCAGGCCAGCAGGACGGGCGCGAACAGCGTCTCCTCGCCGCGTTGGCTTCGAACTGCGGTGAAGTAGGCATCCTTGATCGACGCGTCCAGCTCCGCCACGGCAGCAGTCTCGGCTGCGCGCACGTCGTCGCGGGCGACGTGCAGGGATTCGCGGCCTATGGCCGCACGCGCGGCGTGCATGCCGAGCAGGTGCGCGTAGTAGGGAATTCCGCGTGCGAGGAAGGTCATCTTCCAGAGTGCCTCGTCGGTCGTGGTGAGGCCGCATTTGCCATAGCGCGAGACGATGATCTGCCCCAGTTCGTCCTGCGACATGCGAGGCATTCGAACCTGGACCAGCGAGCGAGCGATCGACTCATGCCCCTTGATCAGGTCGGTGACGTCGCGTGCCACGCCCACGACGATGACGGTGGCGTTGACGGAGTAGTCCGACAAGGCCTTGATCGTGTCCGCGGTCAGCCGCGTGACGCGCTCATCCTCGATGCGATCGAACTCGTCCAGCACGATGAGCGGCACCTGCCCGGGGCCGAAGTTGGAGAGCTCGAGCTGAACATCGTCGGGCGTCAGCTCGACCGGATGGTCGTCCGCGAACGTGCGCACGACCGGCGGACCGCCGTCGCGCTGCACTTCGTAGTTCATGCGTTTGAAGACCTTGCGCCAGAGCGAATGGAAGCTGTCGCCAGGATCCGCATTCACCTTGACGGCGACGACCTCGCGCCTGGGCGAGCGCAGCATCAAGCCCAGGATGTTGGTGAGCGAGGTCTTGCCGACGCCTCGCTCGCCGAACACGATCGCGTGGCGTCCCCGCTGGTGGACAGTGTCGACCAACGTGCGGAGCTGGTCCTGCCGGCCGGCGAACAGGTCGCGCTCCTGCACAGGCGCGCCGGGCGAGAACGACTCGGTGACCTCATGCCACAAGGCATCCCAGTCCTCGCGGCTCCTCCTTGTTTCCGTGCCCATGCCGTCCGCCCCATTCGTAACAATATTGCGTGCAGTTTGGCAAAATTAACGGTGTTGGGCAAGCGCTGCGCACCGAGACAGGTCGGGGGGCATGATCAGCCATGAAGCGCAGCCCCGTCGTGCAACGTCTGCTGGCGCTGTTCGTCGCCGGCTGGCTGGTGTTCGACTTTCCGCTGGCGCAGCTCTGGGTGCGGCATCCGATCGCGGTGTTCGCGCTCTGGGCGGCGGTGATCGCGGCGCTGGCCTGGATCATGGAGCGCGGCGATGACTGAGGCCGTCGCGGGCGCGGCAAGCGGCCTGGCGCTGGCGCCGGCGCTGGTCGTCGGCGCGTCCTTCGCCTACCTGCTGGCGCTGTTCGCGATTGCCGCCTGGGCCGACCGGCGCGCCGATGCCGGGCGCAGCGTGATCGCCAACGGCTGGGTCTACGCGCTCTCGATGGGCGTCTACTGCAGCGCCTGGACCTACTTCGGCAGCGTCGGCCGCGCCGCGAGCACCGGCGTCTGGTTCCTGCCGATCTACCTGGGGCCCACACTTGCGATGGTGCTGGCCTGGGCCGTGCTGCGCAAGATGATCCGCATCGCGCGCACCTGGCGCATCACCTCGATCGCCGACTTCATCTCGAGCCGCTACGGCAAGAGCCGCTCGCTCGCCGCGCTGGTGACGCTGATCGCGCTCGTCGGCGTCGTGCCCTACGTCGCGCTGCAGTTGAAGGCCGTCTCCAGCGGCTACGCGCTGATGACCGGTGGTGCCGCCGGCGGCGAGGCCGGCCCGTGGTGGACCGACACGACGCTCTACGTCGCGCTGGTGCTCGCCGGCTTCACGATCGTCTTCGGCACGCGGCATCTGGATACGACGCAGCGCTACGAGGGCATGGTCGCGGCGATCGCGGGCGAGTCGGTGGTCAAGCTGCTGGCCTTCGTCGCCGTCGGCGTCTTCGTCACCTGGGGCCTGTTCGACGGCCCCTCGGCGCTGATGGCGCGCATCGCGGCCGCGCCCGAGGTGGCGCGGGTGCTCGCCGGCGGCGGCCAACCCTTCGCCTACGACCAGTGGTTCGGGCTGATGCTGCTGGCGATGCTCTCGGTCATCCTGCTGCCGCGGCAGTTCCAGGTGATGGTCGTCGAGAACGTCGCCGAGGCGCATGTGCGCCGCGCGGCCTGGGCCTTCCCCGCCTACCTGCTGGCGATCAACGTCTTCGTGCTGCCGATCGCGCTCGGCGGCCTGCTCTTCTTCCAGGGCCGTGCTGCGGACCCCGAGACCTTCGTGCTGAGCCTGCCGCTGGCCGGCGGCGCCGGCTGGCTGGCGCTCGCGGCCTTCATCGGCGGCCTCTCGGCGGCCACCGGCATGGTCATCGTCGAGGCGATCGCGGTCTCGACCATGGTCTGCAACGACCTCGTGCTGCCGCGGCTGCTCGAGCGCCCCGGCTTCGCGACGCGCGACCTCACGCGCGTGCTGCTGGCGATCCGCCGGACCGTGATCGTCCTGCTCCTGCTGCTGGGCTACGTCTACTTCCGCGTGGCCGGCGAAGCCTACGCGCTGGTGAGCATCGGCCTCATCAGCTTCGCCGCGGTCGCGCAGTTCGCGCCCTCGCTGCTTCTCGGCCTGTTCTGGAAGGGCGGCACGCGCAACGGCGCACTCGCCGGGCTGGCCGCGGGCGCGCTGCTGTGGGCCTACACGCTGATGCTGCCGAGCATCGCCAAGAGCGGCTGGATGCCCGACGCCTTCCTGCACGAGGGCCTGCTCGGCCTGCCCTGGCTGCGGCCGGAGGCGATGTTCGGCCTCGTGGGCATGGACAGCCTCACGCACTCGCTGTTCTGGAGCCTGCTGGTCAACGTCGGCCTCTACGTCGGCGTGTCGCTGTGGCGGCCGCCGAGTGCCGCCGAGGCGGCGCAGGCGCTGCGCTTCGTCGACGTCTTCGAGCACGAGGCGAGCACGCAGGCCTTCTGGCGCGGCCGTGCCGAGGTGCCGCAGCTGCAGGCGCTGGCCGGGCGCTTCCTCGGCCCCGAGCGCGCCGCGGTGCTCTTCGAAGCCTACGCGCGCGAGCGCGGCGTCGCGGGTGCGGCGGCGCTGCCGGGCGACGCGCAGACGGTGCAGTGGGTCGAGACGCAGCTGGCCGGAACGATCGGCAGCGCGTCGGCGCGCGTGATGGTGGCCTCGGTCGTCGAGGAGGAGGCGCTGGGCGTGGACGACGTGCTGCGCATCGTCGAGGAGGCCTCCGAGCTGCGCCACGTCAACGAGGAGCTGGCGCGCCTGGACAAGCTCAAGGACGACTTCATGAGCAGCGTCACGCACGAGCTGCGCACGCCGCTGACCAGCATCCGCGCGCTGGCCGAGCTGATGCGCGACGACCCGGAGATGGAGCCCGAGCAGCGCGAGCAGTTCCTCGCCATCATCGTCGGCGAGGGCGAGCGCCTCTCGCGCCTGGTCAACCAGGTGCTGGACATGGCCAAGATCGAGTCCGGCCGCGCCGAGTGGCGCAACGCCGACGTCGACCTGCGCGCGCTGATCGAGCACGCGGCGGCGACGACCGCCGAGCTCTTCCGCGAACGCCAGGCCGAGCTCGTGCTCGATCTGCCGCCTTCCGCGCCGCTGCTGCGTGCCGACCCGGACCGGTTGCTGCAGGTCATGCTCAACCTGCTCTCGAATGCCGCGAAGTTCGTTCCCGTTCCGGGAGGGCGCGTCGAGGTCCGGCTGCGGGCGGATCCGGACGCCGCGCGGGTCGAGGTGCAGGACAACGGCCCGGGCGTGCCGCCGGCGCAGCAGGCGCTGGTGTTCGAGAAGTTCCGCCAGGGCGGCGACGCCAGCCACCGCCCGCAGGGCACGGGCCTGGGCCTGCCGATCAGCCGCGAGATCGTCGAGCACTTCGGCGGCCGCATGGGGCTGCGCTCGGAGCCCGGGCAGGGCGCCTGCTTCGGCTTCGAGCTGCCATGGCAGCATCCACCCACCGAACCGGAGGCCAGTCCATGACGACCACGACGACCATGACGCCCACGAAGCCAAAGGTCCTGATCGCCGACGACGAGCCCAACATCGTCATCTCGCTCGAGTACCTGATGAAGCGCGAGGGCTACCAGGTGCTGGTCGCGCGCGACGGCGAGCAGGCGCTCTCGATGATCCGTGCCGAGCGCCCCGCGCTCGTGCTGCTGGACGTGATGATGCCGGGCAGGAGCGGCTTCGAGGTCTGCCAGTCGGTGCGTACGGACGAGGCGTTTGCCGGCATGAAGATCATGCTGCTGACCGCCAAGGGGCGCGACACCGACGTGGCGCAGGGCATGGCGCTGGGTGCCGACGCCTACATGACCAAGCCCTTCTCGACGCGCGAGCTGGCCGCACGCGTGCGCGAGCTGCTGGGGAAGGACGGCGCATGAAGCAGGACGTGCGCGAGTTCATCGCGGCGCTGCTGCCGGCGCTGCTGCTGGCGCTGTGGACGCTGCTGCTCGCGCTCGGCCTCTGGGCGACGCTGCCGGCGGCGGATCGCCAGCCGATCTGGGCGCTGCTGCAGGAGCGCATCGCGCTCGTGCTGATGGCCTGGATGCTGGCCTCGATCGCCCTGGGCGTGCTGCTGCGCCGCGCCTGGCTGCGCTGGGGCGCAGCCAGCGCCCGCCTGGCCGAGCAGGCGCAGGTGCTGGTCGAGAGCGAGGTGGTGCGCGAGCTTGCCGTGCCCGGTGCCGCCGAGGTGCAGGCGCTGCAGCGGGCGATCAACGCGCTCGTCCTGCAGCGCAGCGCGCTGCAGGACGACGTCGACGCGCGCGTGCAGGCGGCGGCGCGCGACATCGAGCTCGAGCGCAGCCGCCTGGCCGCCCTCATGGCCGAGCTCACGCAGAGCGTCGTGGTCTGCAACCTCGACGGCCGCATCCTGCTCTACAACGCGCGCGCGCGGCTGCAGTTCCGCGCCCTGTCCGACGCCGTGGCGGCCGGCGCCGAGCTGGTGGGCATCGGCCGCAGCATCTACGCGGTGTTCGACCGCGAACTGGTGGCGCACGCGCTCGAGAGCGTGCAGCAGCGGCTGCAGCGCGGGGCGGCCAACCCGTCCGCGCAGTTCGTCACCGGCACGCGCGGCGGCCAGTTGCTGCGCGTGCAGATGGCGCCGGTGCGCGACCCGGCCGCAGCCGAGTCGGTGCTCGGCTTCGTGCTGATGCTGGAGAACATCACGCGCGACTTCGCCGACGAGAACGCGCGCGACCACATGCTGCACCAGCTCACCGAGACGAGCCGGGCCTCGCTTGGCAACCTGCAGGCGGCGGTGGAACTGCTCGACGACCCCGAGCTCGACCCGGCCACGCGCGAGCGCTTCCAGGGCGTGGTGCGCGAGGAGGTGGCGGCGATGAGCGCGCGCATCCGCGAAGTCGCGCAGCACACGACGCAGGCGATGAAGACGCGCTGGCCGCTCGAGGACATGCAGGGTGCCGACCTGGTCGCCACCGCCGCCCGTCGCATCGGCGAGCGCCTGGGCTGCCGCAGCGCCGTCGACGCGGTCGCGCCGGGGCTGTGGCTGAAGGTCGACAGCTATTCGCTGCTGCAGGCGCTGCTGTATCTCGCCGGGCGCCTGGTCGAGGAATACCGGGTCAGGCTGCTCGAGCTGCGCTTAGCCGAGCGCGACGGGCGCGCGCAGCTCGACCTGGTGTGGACGGGTGCCGGGCTCAGCACCGAGACGGTCACCGGCTGGGAGACCGACGCGATGCGCGTCGACGGTGCCGGCAGCGCGCTCTCGGTGCGCGACGTCGTCGAACGCCACGGCGGCGCCTTCTGGTTCGAGCGCGAACGCGTGCGCCACGCCAACGTCTTTCGCTTCCTGCTGCCGCTGGCCGCCGAGGGCAGGGCGCTGGAGAACGAGGACCTGCTGCACGGCGACAGCCGGCCCGAGTTCTACGATTTCGACCTCTTCGGCGCGCACGAGGCGAGTGCGGCGCTCGCCGAGCGGCTGCTCGCCGAGCTCAGCTACACCGTCTTCGACACCGAGACGACGGGCCTGTCCCCGCGCGAGGGCGACCGCATCATCCAGATCGGCGCCACGCGCATCGTCGCGGGCAAGCTGCGCCGCCAGGAGGTGTTCGAGCAGCTCGTCGACCCGGCGCGCGACCTGCCGGCCGCGGGCATCGCCATCCACGGCATCACGCCGGCGATGGTGCAGGGGCAGCCGAAGATCGGCGAGGTGCTGCCGGCCTTTCACGCCTTCGCGCAGGAGACGGTGCTGGTCGCCCACAACGCCGCCTTCGACATGGCCTTCCTGCAGATGGAGGAGGCGGCAAGCGGCGTGCGCTTCACGCAGCCGGTGCTGGATACGCTGCTGCTCTCGGCGGTGATCCACCCGCAGCAGGAGAGCCACAGCCTGGAGGCGATCGCCGAGCGCCTGGGCGTCACCATCCTCGGCCGCCACACGGCGCTGGGCGACGCGATGGTGACGGCGGAGGTCTTCCTGAAGATGGTTCCGCTGCTGGCGGCGATGGGCATCACGACGCTGGCGCAGGCGCGCGAGGCGGCGCAGAAGACGTATCTGGCGCGGGTGCGCTACTGATTCGACCGATGCGGCTTTCCTGCTGGGGGCGCGGGTGCGCGAGCAACACGGTCCTGCGCCTGGCCGACGCCTGCCTGCGTGGCGCCGGGCAGGTCGTGTTCCAGGACCATCCGCTGGCGGGTCTTGCCTTCCTCGCCGCGATCGCCTGGGCGGCGTGGCAGGCGGCGCTGCCGGCGCTGCTTGCCGGTGCCTTGCTCGGGTTGCTGGCGTCGACCGCGGCGGCGCTCGTCCTGCGCGCCGACGAGGCGGCGCTGCGCCGGGGGCTCCACGGCTTCAACGGCCTGCTGGTCGGCGTGGCGCTGCCGGTGTTCCTGGCGCCGACGCCCGCGATGGCGCTGCTGCTGGTGCTGGGCGCCGCGGCCTCGACGCCGCTCATGCAGGCGATCACCCGGCTCATGCAGCGGCTTGGCCTGCCGGCGCTGACCGCGCCCTTCCTCGCGACGACCTGGGCGCTGCTGCTCGTCGCGCAGGCTCTCGGGCTGCCGGCCGCGCCTGCGGCGGCGAGCGCCGGCACCGCCGGCCTCGACGCGGCCCTGCCGGGAGGCGAACTGCCGGGAGGCGAACTGCCGGCGCGGGTCTGGCCTCTGCTGCGCGGCCTGCTCGTCGCGCCGGCCCAGGTCTTCCTGCTCGACGACCCGGTCAGCGGGCTGCTGGTGCTGCTGGGCCTTGCGCTGGCGTCGCGGCGCGCGCTGGGCTGGGCGCTGCTGGGCGCGACGCTGGCCAGCGCCACGGCGTGGGCGGCGGGCCTCGACGCCGCAGGCCTGGGCCGCGGGGTCTACGGCTTCAGCGCCGTGCTCACCGCGGTGGCGCTGGGCGACGCCGCGCCGGCAGCGTCGCGCCGCCAGCGGCTGGCCGTGTTGCCGGCGATCGTGCTGACGGTGCTCGCGCAGGCGGCGCTGAACGCCGTCTTCGGAGGGGTGGCGCTGCCGGCGCTCACCGCACCCTTCGTGCTCGTGACCTGGCTCTTCCTGCGCCTGCGCGCCGGGGCCTAG
>CAUJJO010000055.1 GCA_963205125.1 Pseudomonadota bacterium
GCAGGGGCGACGGCTGTGCGGGTGGTTCCATGCATCAAGACCAGAATGCGCTGATGGGGGTTGCCGGGTGCAAGCCGCACGAGCCGCACGAGCCGCACGAGCTGCAGGAGGCGAACGAGGCGCTCGCCCCTGCGGTGCCCGAGGGGAATGCGCAGGCCGCAGAGGCGGTGATCGACCTGCAGGTGCTGGCGCGCCTGGGCGAGCTCGATCCCGGCGGGCGGCAGGGGCTGGTGCAGCGCATCCTGCAGACCTACGAGGCCTCGCTGGCCCGCCAGCTCCAGGATCTCGCGCAGGCGCGCGAGGGCGTCGACGTGCCGCAGCTCGGGCGCATCGCGCACACGCTGAAGTCCTCGTCGGCGGCGATCGGCGCCACCGGCCTCGCGCAGGACTGCGCGGCCATCGAGCAGGGCGCACGCGTCGACGGCCGGATGCCCGACGCCGCAGTGCTGGACGCCCTGCTGGCGCGGGCGCAGGCCGTGCGCAGCGCGGTTGCGGCTATGCTCGCCGCCTGATTCCTTGCCGTCGATGAGTCCGTCCGTCCCGCTGTTCAGCCCCGACGAGCAGGCGCACGAGCCTGCTCGCGTGCTGCTGGCCGACGACGATCCGGTGACGTTGATGATCGCGGCAGCGGCGCTGCGCGAGCGCGGCTTCGTCGTGCGCGAGGCCGACAGCGGCCAGGGCGCGCTGGACGCGCTGGCCGAGGGCCTGCCCGACGTCATCCTGCTCGACGCGATGATGCCCGGCCTCGACGGCTTCGAGACCTGCCGCGCGCTGCGCGCCTTGCCCGGCGGCGACCATGTGCCGGTGCTGATGCTCACCGGCCTGGACGACGACGCCTCGATCGCGCGCGCCTACGAGGCGGGGGCGACCGACTTCTTCGTCAAGACGCAGCAGTGGACGCAGCAGTGGAGCCTGCTCGACGGCCGCCTGCGTTACCTGCTGCGCGCCTCGCGCACGCGGCTGGAGCTCGAGCGCAGCAAGTCCAAGCTGGCCCGCGCGCAGGACCTCGCCCGCATGGGCAGCTTCGAGTGGCGCAGACAGGGCGGGCTCGCGCTCTCGCCCGAGGCGCTGCGCGTGTTCGGGTTGCCGCACGGCGAGCGCCTGTCGATGCGCGGCCTGCTGCGCATGGTGCCGGCGGAGGACCGGCGCGTGCTCGTGCGCATGCTGCGCAGCACGCTCGAGCACGGCTCGGTGCTGACCACCGACATCCCGATCACGCCCAACTGGTACAGCGGCGACCATGTCGTGCACGTCGAAGCCGAGCCCGAGTTCAACGAGCACGGGCAGATGGTCGGCTACACCGGCGTCATCCAGGACGTGACCGATCGGCGCGTCGCCGAGGACAAGATCCGCCACCTGGCGAACTTCGACGCATTGACCGGCCTGCCCAACCGCCGCCAGCTGCTGTGGCGGGCCGAGCGCGCGCTCGAGATGGCGCGCCGCCTGGGCCACCAGTGCGCGCTGCTGCTGATCGACCTGGACCGCTTCAAGAACATCAACGACACCCTCGGGCACCAGTCCGGCGACGAGCTGCTGTCCGAGGTCGCGCGCCGCCTGCGCGGCTGCGTGCGCCACTCCGACCAGGTGCTGGAGGCCGTCTACGAGGGCCATGGCATGGGCGTGCGCTCGCACCGCTCGCTGGAGGCCGTCGGGCGCCTGGGCGGCGACGAGTTCGTCGCGCTGCTGCCCGAGGTCGGCGACGAGCACGACGCCGAGCGCGTCGCGCAGCGCATGCTGGAAGTGATGCGCGAGCCCATCGTCGTCGCCGGGCAGGAATGCTTCGTCACCGCCAGCGTCGGCGTGGCCTTGTACCCGCGCGACGGTGCCGGCGTCGCCGACCTGATGCGCAACGCCGACGTCGCGATGTACTCGGTCAAGGCCGCCGGGCGCAACGCCTCGGCCCTCTACGGCCCGCAGCTGGCCGGACGCGGGCGCGAGCGGCTCGAGCTCGAGACCGCGCTGCACAAGGCGCTCGAGCGCAACGAGCTGGTGCTGCACTACCAGCCCAAGATCGACGTGCGCGGAGCGCGCATGATCGGCGTCGAGGCGCTGATGCGCTGGCAGCGCGCGGGCCGCCTGGTGCCGCCGGGCGAATTCATCCCGCTGGCCGAGGAGACCGGGCTCATCGTGCCGATCTCCGAGTGGGCGCTGGCCGAGGCGGCGCGCCAGGCGCGCCTGTGGCAGCAGAGCTTCGGCTTCGCCGAGTCGATCGCCGTCAACCTGCCGAGCCGCCTGTTCGAGCGCGGCGACCTGGTCGACTACATCCACCAGGTCGTCACCGCGCAGGGCGTGCCGCACCGCGTGATCATGCTCGAGATCACCGAGGACAACCTGATGAAGGAGCTGCAGAGCGTCATCCCCGCGCTGCACCGCCTGAACGAGATCGGCGTCGAGATCGCCATCGACGACTTCGGCACCGGCTACTCCTCGCTGTCCTACCTGACGACGCTGCCCATCTCCGAGCTGAAGATCGACCGCAGCTTCGTGCGCGAGCTGGGCATCAGCCCGCAGAGCTCGGCGGTCATCACCGCGGTCATCGCGCTGGCGCGCTCGCTTGGCCTGCGCGTCGTTGCCGAGGGTGTCGAGACGCTGCGGCAGATGGAGGTGCTGCACCGCCTGGGCGTGGGTGTGATGCAGGGCTTCCTCTTCAGCCGCCCGGTGCCGCCGACCGAACTCGAGCTCTGGCTGGAGCAGTCGCTGCGCGGCCGCAAGGCACCCTGGATCAAGCCGGGGGCCGAGAGTGCAGCCGACGGCGTCCGCGCACGGGCCGCCGCCGGTCGCGGTTGAGGGCGTGCCCTCGATGAGCAGGCTCGGGAGCGGGGCGCCGTGACGGGGCCGGGAGTGGGTACGGTGACGGGTACGGTGACGCCGGCGCAACTCGCCAAGGGCGCCCTGCGGCGGCTGGCGATCGCGCACCAGGAGCCCACGCCGGAGAACTA